>JBBRIN010000095.1:0-8991 GCA_038221115.1 Tepidisphaerales bacterium | reverse complement strand
AAAAAAGCGGCCGCCCGCACCTTTGATGGAGTGGTTGACGGCGTAAGGGACGCGCTGCACGCGATCACCCTCGATGACTGCGAAGGCTACTTCGAGCATTGCGGCTATAGCGATACATCACCGTGAAACGTGCTCTAAGATCCCCCATGCCCAACAAATCCCCCCACGCTCCTCCCGGCACCACCACCATCGCCCTCTATCTCTTCCTCGCCGCCCTCACGATGCTCTTCGCCTCCAGCCTCCTCGCCTACTTCATCATCCGCCTCACCGCCAACCGCACCTCCGCCCCCGTCTCCATCCACCTCCCCCACATCCTCTGGCTCTCCACCGCCCTCGTCATCGCCGCCAGTTTCTCTCTTTCCCGCGCCCTCCACTACGTCCGCCGGGAGCGCCAACCAGCCTTCCGCGCCTGCCTCCAAATCTCCCTGGTCTTAGCCATCGCCTTCGTAGCCGTACAAACCCCCGCCATGGCATCGCTGATCTCCCAACACCAACAATTCCGCTCCCAAGGCGTCGGCGTCTTCGGTCTCATCTTCGTCCTCATCCTCATCCACGCCCTCCACGTCCTCGGCGGCATCGTCGCCCTCACCCGCCTCTTCCTCCGCTCCCGCCAAAACACCTACGACCACGAACACTACCAACCCGTCCGCCACACCGCCCTCTACTGGCACTTCCTCGACCTAGTCTGGCTATCCATGTTTGCCACCTTTCTCCTCGTCGGATAAACACCGCACCCCCCACTGCGCGGCATGGTCGCTTCAGCGACCATGTACCCTACCCATTTCACCCCGCCGCCCCCATGCAACATTCCCAAATCGCCTCCGTCAACTCCGACGCCACAACCCACTGCAGCCACAACACTTATATATTACTAGCAACATAACGACAAAAAGTGCTCAAAAACGTTGCATCTCGTTGCAAAACGATGCATTTCTACAGAAAAACCCCCGCCACGACCCCGTGGCAGGGGTTTTCAACTCTTAGCTTCTCAGCACGCACGACCTTCAATGATGCACATGCGCCGACGCCGCCGGTCCCGGTCCCGGCCCCGCATCCGGATGCGCCTGCAGATATGCATCCACATCCTTCGTCACCACCAGTTTCCCCCACATCGCCTCCCAGTGACCCGGGAACGTGCACACATACTCGTAATCGCCTTCCTTCGCCGGCGCACTCAGGTTGATCGTCGTCTTCATCCCCGCCTCCACCAGCTTCGTGCCGCCCAGAATCTCCGCCATCTTCGGCATGTACGGCCGCCCCTGCGCATCCAGCTCGTCCGGCTTCATGTTCGCCGACGCCGCTCCAACCTTCGGCCTCGACCCCGGCACGATCACCACCAAATTATGCGGCATGAAATCCGAGTTCTCAAAGATGATCTCAAACGGCTTCCCCGCCTCCACCACCAGCCGCGGCGTGTCGTACCTCATCTGCTCCCGCACCGTCCCCACCGAGAACACCGACACCCCTAGCTCCTTCACTACCTTCCGCATCGGCGTCGCCTCATTCTCCGGCAACAGCCCGCACAGATCCCCCGCCAACTGCACCGTCTGCACATAATCCTCGCTCGTCCGCTCGCCCGCCGGGATCTGCTTCGCCCACGCCACCAGCGCCCGCGCCGCCTTCCCCGCCTGGTCCTTCGGCCACTTCTTCTGCGGCAGCGCCCGAATCCCTCTCGAATCCGTCGGCACCTCCGTCCCGCGCTCGATCAAGCTCACTAGCGCCGCAAACGTCTTCTCCTGATCCTTCTGAATGCTCACCGCCGCCCGAATTGCCGCGCGCCGGATCGCCCCCGCCTCATCCGGCGCCAACGCAAACCGCGCGCTCTGCGCCGGAGCCGGATTCCCTTCCTTCTTCCAGACCTCTTTGTGCTTCCCATCCAGCACGATCAGCCGGAACCCTTCAAGACGCGACGCATACTTCCCGTCGCCGTCCGTCCGGTTCCACACCGCAATCGAATCGATCGCCTGCTCGCTCCCCAGGTTTAATTCCCAGTACGGCTTCTTGTCCTTCTCATTCGTATGTGTGACTGATCCGTTGTTAAACGCGCCGTCCGTCTTCCCATCGATCGCGCGGGACGCCTCCGCCCCGTTCGCCGTGCTCGACTGGATCGCCTTCCCGCCCACCGCGATGTTCTTCCCCCCGCTGAACACCTGCACTTCCGCCAGCGACAGCGCCCCCGGGCGCGGCAACTCGATCCGCACGAACCGTCCCTTCGCGCCCGATTGCGACGCCACATTCCCCACCACGTCCGCCGGCAGCTCCGCCCCAAGAAATCCGTTCACCCGATCCAGCATCGTCTCGCGAAGGTCCTGGTCGAACACCAGCGGCACCGCCGACAACACATCGATCACCTTCTCCGGGTTTTTCGCCGCCTGCTTCCACTGCGAGTCAAACGTCCCCTCCGCCGCTACCACCGCCGCAATCGCCGGCTGCCGAATCTCCGGCGCACCCGCCTTCGCCAGACCCGCCAGTTGATCCTTCACCTTCTCCAGGTCCGCCTGCGGCTGTGCCGGCAACATCTTCGCCAGCACCGCCGCCCCCTTGCCGTCCGCCTTTGCCGCCCCGATCTTCTCCAGCAGCACGGCCGCCGGCGACATCTTTCGCTCCGCCGCCAGCGCCACCAGCACCTCGTTGCGCGTCGCGTCCGGAATCCCAGGCCGCGACAGAATCACGTCCGACACCGCCGCCGTGCGCTGCATCTTCAACAGTTCGCTCGTGTCCACACCACCCACCAGGAACGCCAGCCCCGCCGGATTATCCGCCGCGATCGGCTTGCCCTCCGTGATGGCCTTGCGCCAGTACGGCTGCAACTGCTTCATCGTCTCCTTCAGGCAATAATCCAGGTAATAATCCGTCGGAAATTTCAGCGCCGCCAGCGCCGCGTCCGCGGCCGCCCCGTCCCGGAAGAAGCTCGCTGCCCGCACCGCCTCCAGCCGCACGCGCGGGTGCTCATCCCCCGCCTGCACCTTCAACAGCGCCAGCGTCTGGGGCACCCGGTCGCGCCAGTAGCACAGCACCCGCGTCGCCGCCGCCCGCGCATGCGGCTCCGGCGAGCGCAGCATCCGCTTCAGCAGGTCCACGTCCACGACGTTGAACCACTGGTGCATCCACAGTGCTTCCATCATGTGGTGCTCGTACGCCGGGCTGTTCTTGTCCAGCGCCGCCGCCCACCCGTTCACCGCCGGAATCACCTCCGCCGCATCGTGCTTGTCCAGCTCGATCTTCGCCCACAGCCGCACCTGATCTTCCGGATCCTTGAGCAATTCCAGCAGCGCCGCCACCGGCTCGCCGTCGATCTTGTGCGGCTTATCCAGCGGCCTCCCCTCATAAGTCATCCGGTAAATCCGCCCGTGAATGTGATCGCGATTCGGGTCGCGCAGGTGGTGCTGCATGTGCCCGATGATGTCATTCGACCAGTCGGCAAAATAAACCGCCCCATCCGGCCCCACATTCACCTGTGCCGGCCTGAAGTTCGGATCCGACGACGACACCAGATCTTCCAGCGACGTCCCCGCGAGCCCCGACCCTTGCTCGGTCATTTTCACCCGATAGATTCCCTGAAAGCTGATCACATTGATGTTGAGGAAGTTCCCCCAGTATTCCTGCGGAAAGTGATTGCTCGTCATGAGCCCCGTTCCCGGGCACGGCCGCGACGGGCGCGCCCAGAACTGCTCCATCTTCGGGTGCTTGGCCGGATAGTCGATGCGCCCGCTGAACGCCGGCGCAAAGTAGCTCGCATTGCCCGTCGCGTCCGTGATGATGTCATTCCCCCAATAGTCGAACACGCGCCCGTGCGGGTTCGCAAACCCGTACGCCACGTAAGTGTCCACATTCCCCGTCCGCGGCTCGTACCGATACACCGCTCCGTCCGTATTCCGCAGCGGCCCGTTCGCCGTCTCCAACTGCGTCCGATGAAACACCCCGTCGCTCAGGTACGTAGCCCCACCCGGGTCCAGCACCATCGAGTTCGTTGTGTGATGCGAATCCGCCGAATCCAATCCCATTACCACCCGCTCAATCTTCGACGCATCTCCCTTGCCGTCCGGCCCCGTCGGCACGTACCACAAATCCGGCGCCTGCATCAGCAGGAGGCCGCCCTTGTAGAACTGAAACCCCGTCGGGCAGTTCAGGTTATCCATGAAGTGCGTGATCTTGTCGGCCTTGCCATCGCCGTCCCTGTCTTCCAGAATGATGATCGAGTCGCCGATCGTCGAAGTTGGCGTCCGCTCCGGATAATTCCGCCACACCGACACCCACAACCGCCCCTTCTGGTCCCAGGCCATCTGCACCGGCTTGATCAGCTCCGGATACATCTGCTCGTCGGCAAACAGGTTGATCTTGACGTGCTCCGGCGCCTTCATCTTCGCGATCGCATCCTGCCCGCTCAAAAACGTCCACGACTTATCTGGCCTGTCGCCGGGGTGATTCGTCGGCACCGTCTGCACCGGCGGCAAATTCGTATCATTCGCCTGTACCGTCTTCCCCTCCGCCGCCGCCCAGATCACCTTGTCGCGGTTCGCCGTCATCACGTCCCGCTGCGCCATCTCCTCCTGCATCACCTGATAATTCGAAATGTACGGCGGCGGCGGGTTCCGTATGTTCTGAAGAAACTTCCCCTGGTCCGGCTGATACGCCAGCGCCGAGCGCCCGCCATAAACGTTAAACCCGTCCACCGTCCGATACCGGTCGTGCCACCGCTCGTTCCGATCCACGATCGCCGCGCGGAGTTTCTGAAAGTCGCCCTCCGGCGCCGATTCGCCGAAGATCTCGCGGAACATTTCCGGTGCCAGCATGCGGTCCCCCTCTTCCGTCAGGTGCCGCCCGTCCATCGTCAGAGACTTGCCCTGCCGCGCCGCTTCGTCAAACAGCCGTTGCGACGGCGAAAACAGGTCCACGAATTCCACCCCATTTGCCTTTGCCACCTCGGCCATCGCCGCCACATACTTCTTCAGGTTCTCGTTCACCGGCCCCGGTTCTGGCAGGTTCGAATCCTTGTTCCGCTCCGCCGCGATCGGCGAAAACAGCACCACACGCGGCGACCCCTTGCCATTGTAATTCTTCGCCCCCGTCTCCTTCAGGAACTTGTCCAGATCCGACTTAAACTCCGCCAGCCCCGCGTCTCCCTTAAACGACTCGTTGTACCCGTAATACGCGAACACCACGTCCGCCCCCGCCTTCGTCAGCCACTCATCGCGCGTGCCGAAATTTTCCGACCGGTGCCACGTCGCCACCTCGTCCCCCGCCTTCGACAGGTTTCGGAACACCAGTTGTTCCTTGGGAAACTTCGCGTAAACCAGCGTCTCCAGCCACCCATCGTGCTGCATCCGATCCGCAAGCGTGTTGCCGATGATCGCAATGTGGTCGCCCTGCTTCAGCTTGAGGCTGCCCGCCTCGGGCGCGGCATGCGCCGACAGCGCTGCGGCGCAGGCAATACCAAGCAGGCTCTTGACGAGGGTTCGATGTTTAATGGCCATACGCGGCTGCTCCCGAGATCGGTAAGGATTCCCCGCCAAAAAGCTGGCGGACTTCGGAGCGAGAAACGGCGGCGTCCGCCTACGCCCCAACGAGGATATGCAACGGTTTTACCACACAACCAACCGTGAGTTGAGTGTGCGAGATAATTATTCGGTCAGTGGGAAAGTGGTACGTCTGGTAAGCCTAAAAACGGAATGAATCTGTGCCTTCCTTCGCCACCGCATCAAGCGAAAAATCCCCGGTTTTCTCCGGGGATTTCGTGTAATGCGCCATCCAGGACTTGAACCTGGAACCCGCTGATTAAGAGTCAGCTGCTCTGCCAATTGAGCTAATGGCGCCAATGTCGCGCGGGAAGTCTATCCTCGTGCGGAGTGATGTCAAGCAGCCAACGAATGTGGCAAACGGAGCCTGCGCACCGCCGATGGATCCTCATCATTTGAACGGATTATCCTCCGCCGGCGCTGGCCCGGCCGGTGTTCGCGAGGGCTTCTGGGCGTCGCGCGGCTGATAGCGAAGTCGCTCGACCACCTGCGGATAACTCAGCCACGCCTGTCGAACGCTCGATGCCATTTCGCGATCGGCCTGCGATCCAATCTGGACCTGGCGCGTCGGCAGCGCATCCGGCGTCCACGGGGGGCGGATCTCATTAATTTCGGCCGCGAGCGCCGTCGCCGTGGGCTTCAGATCCACCACGCCAACCGGGTGGTCCGGGTTCCCAGTCCCCTTGGATAGCAATTGCTGAGCGCCCTGAGCGAAAGCTTGTATCGCTTCCGCGTCGGGCAACTTGTAGTGCTCCACGTCGGAAGACCGCGGACCAATCAGGCCAGTGGTGATGACCGTTCGGCCGGCGGCCTTGGCCGCGGAGGCCAGCCCGCTCTTCTGTGCCTCCGCCAGCAACTTCTTCGCGTCCTGCTGCCCCAACTCATAGGCGGCAGCAAGCCGCGCGTCGGCAACCAGCCGGTCCATCGCCTCGTTCTTGTCCGCCGGGTGTGCCGGCTGCGCTTCGGCGACCCGCAACACATACGTTGCCTCATCGCCGGCGCCCTCGCCGCCGCCGCGGTTGTGCATCGGCGCTGAAGGCTCAAACAGCGATAGAATGCGCAGCCTCAACATTCGCGCCCGCGCCTCGATCAGCTCGTTCGCGAAGGGCTGTACAAAACTCGTCGCGTACGTCGGAACCTGCGCCAGTGCGTACGCCATCTGGAAAAGCTGTCCGGTTCGATCAGCTTGAAAAAGCGATTGGAAATCGAGGTCGGCCGATGCATGACCAATACCCAGGTTTTCCGCCAACTCCTGCGCCGTCCGCAGGCCCTTGTCCTCGTATGTCACCGGCAGGACTCCAAAACGTTCCTGCGTGCGGAGCGCCAGCTTCTTCAGATACTCATAGCTCGGGTAGCTCTCGCCAAGCGCCGTCTTGGGCGCCTTCGCCAGGTAATCGCTCGGCATCGAAGTCGCCGTCCTCGGCAACTCCGGCGCTCCCTTCTTGAATCCGTCGTAGTCCCCCGACAGTTGCATCGTGATCTCGGCCAGGATGTCGCGCATCAGCTTATCCGACCGCTCATCCGTCAGCTTCTTGAAGATCTCCTCGCGGTACTCCTCAAAATGCTTCGGGCTGCTGATGACAGACGCGGTGTCGTAAGAAACCTGGGTGAATACCTTCGGGATGGAAGGCTGAGTCGCCGGCCGCGTCTGCGGCGAGCGCAGCGGGGCCCGTACATACTCCGTCGGCGACACGCCCAGGGTCGTGTGCGACGTCCGCGATGTCGGGAATTGCGGGTACTGCGCCTGGTTCTGGAGGTAATACTTGCGCGCCTCGACCTCACCAATCTTCGACCCCGCCAACTCGCGCACTTTCGCCTTCGGCACGCCGATCGCCTGCACGCGCACGCGATTCGGAACCAGATATCCGAATCGGAAGTCGCCGGATTGCGGGTCGCGCGCCTCGCGCGTCGTCGGCATCGCGTTCTTGTACTTCGCGTATTGTTGGTCCGCCTTCGCCGCCTTCTCGCGCTCGTCCCACTTCGGAACCTTATCCAGGTAATCCGCCGCCTTAAACTCGACGACGTTTAACGACACTTCCTGCTGGCCGGCCAGATAGGAATCGCGCTGCGGACGGCTGACGTGCGCCATCTTCGCCACCCGATCGGCATTGTTTGCCACCATCAGCATCGACCGCATCGCGTCGACCCGCCGCTGGGCCAGGCCTTCGTCGCCGGCGACACCCGGCGTGTCCGTGTTTACCAGCTCGTGTTGAAGCTGCTCGTTGTTAACCGTAACCCCCATGTCCTCCGCCTCGCGCCACAGCAAGTAAAACAACTCCGGATGCGCGTCGAGCTCCTGCGCCGACGCCCCGAAAAATGGCTGCACCAGGTTCACCTGCTGGCCCGTCCGCGGGTCCGGATCGCGATAGACCGTCTCCCGCAGCAGCTTCCACTGCTCGCGCGCCTCGTCCACGTCATGGTTCTTCACGCTTTTCCCGCCCACGGTGCCGATGACGATGTCGGCGCGGCCTTGATTGTTCTTGTTGCCCGGAAGCGCGAAGGCGATCATCAACCCGGCCGAGAAGATGGCGAGGAACTTTTTCTGATTTCGCTTGAAGAAACTTTCCATTTCAATCCTTGCCTACGGCGACCGCGTTCCGGTCGCGTTTCATGTTTGAAAGTAACGCGGTGCCCCGCCCCGGCGAGACAACGCCCACGGCTATTATGGCGTTTTGACGCCGATCGCCGATTTTTTCTCAACCTGATCGGCGCGTTTCTTTGCCTCAGCGCCCGCCGGTTGGCCTTCGTAATCGCGCTCCACCTGCCGGTACACGCCGATGGCCGCCGTCGGATCCTGCAGCTTGTCCATCACGTCGCCGACCGCCAGCAGCGCCTCGGGCGTTCGCGCGCTCGATGGAAAATTCGCCACCAGCCGCATGTACTCGATCGCCAGATCCTTCAGCACCTTCGCATCCGTCGTGTCGCCCGCCAAGCCGGCCTGCACTTGTGCATTGAGAAACAACCATTCCGCTTGGTGCTTGGGCTCGACGATCGACTCCCTGGCTTCATCCAGGCTTTTGCGCGCCGCCGGATAGTCCTTTTTACTGACTGCAGTGCGAATCAGGTCCAGCTTCCCGTCGATGACCGCTTCAAGCGTGGCGGCATCCGCTCCAGGGGTAGCGGGGCCGCCCGCCGCGCCCACTTTGGCCAACTCGCCCGCCAGTTTCGTCGCAGTAGCGTCGTCCTTCATCGCCCGGGCGACGTCCATCCGAAACGCCTTCAACGTGAGTAACTTGCTCCCGTCGCGTTCAATGGTCAGGGCGTCATCGACCAGTTTCGCCGCTGATTTCAGGTAAGCATTCGCGGGGTCATCCGGCAGCTTTGGCTTCATTGCGACGGCCGCCTGCGCATCCTTATTCAGCATGTACAGGTACGCCGCCACCGCCGAGTCGACCCGATTGCTCTTCTCCGCCGACTTCAGCCGCCGCGCAGCCGCATAATCCTTTAACCACGGTTTGTTTGTCGCCTTCAGCGT
>JBBRIN010000094.1:0-8993 GCA_038221115.1 Tepidisphaerales bacterium | reverse complement strand
TGAAATCCCCCTTGATCATCGGCGGGCTTCTGCGCTGGGTTCAGATCATGGCGCATGGGAGGGCGGCCTGCCCGTTCCCACATCCTTGTCTGGCACAAAAACTCGCCGAATCCGATGTCAGACACGCGTTTCTGGTTATGGGACCGGATGTCCCTACTGAAAAGGCCCCGCGGGGGGATCCCAAATCCCCCGAAACAGCCCATTTTTACGTTCTCCGACGCATGAATTCTGGCGAACGATGGCGAGACAATAATTTTAGAATTTAGCGTGACACGGTGCGACGGAAGATATATGTTATCCCCCGCTGCACCGCAGTGGGTTTTAGTTTCGAGGGCTCAAGCCAGTCTCGCAGGGTGCGACGGCTTAGACGCGGGATGTTTTACTCCCACGCCCTCACGGCATCTCAGATGGGTTATTTACGGCTCCCGTCGGAGCTAAACACAGAGGAGCGGATAGTATGCGTAGTCCCTTCAAATTAGGCTTGGCGCTCGGCGCCGCTGCCTTTTTCAGCGTCGCAGTCGCTTCGCCGTCCAAGGCAGCCATCGTCAATGGTGGCTTTGAACAGTTCCCGGACTTTACCGGCTACTTCACCGCCGGTGCCGCCACGATTCAGGCTTCCGATTTTCGTGTTCCTGTCGAAGGCTTTCAGCAGGCGCTGATCAGCACCGCTCCGGCGGGCGTGACGGGCGCCCCTGCCAACCCCGTAACCGCCTCCGCCCTCGAAACGTTCCTCGGCTTGGGTGCCGGTTCGCTCACCAGCCAAGGTGCCACGAATGGCTCCGGGTTCAAGCAGACCACCATTGCGGCGGCTGCTGGCGATGTCATCAGCTTTAAGTACGACTTTTACACGCAGGAACCCCGCCCGACGACATCGAACGACTTCGCGTTCGTCGTGCTGAACGGCGTCCTGACCAAGCTCGCCGACGTCAACACGGCCGTTCTTGGTGCTCCGCCCGCCACCACCGGAAGCGGTGACAATGCCGGCATCAACGGCTTTGCCGGCGTTCGCGAAACAGGCTTCCTGACCAGCAGTGTCACAGTCGGCGCTGCCGGCACCTACACCCTCGGCTTTGGCGTCGTGAACGTGTTGAACACCAACGTCCAATCCGGTTTGCTCGTCGACGCCATCACTCAAGCTGCCGGCCCTGGCGGCGGCGGTGGTGCCGCCGTCCCGCTTCCCGCAGGCGTATACCTTATGCCCGTCGGTCTGGCGCTGGCTGGGATGTTTTCGGCGAAGATGCGCCGGCCAGCCGTCTGCTGATCCCTGCGGTAAAGCCGCTTGAGCGACCTGTCGCTCTCATCTTGATACCCTGCGGGGCACGGATTCATCCGTGCCCCGCAATCTTTTTGAACTGGCTCTGGTCAGACTTCAATGTGCTCAGGTACGATGAGACCCTGCGCGTTTACAAGGCCACCGCTCACCGCCAGAACGCGCATACCCCCGGCCCCCGCCGTCGCCTTGATCATCCGCCCATATCCGCCTCTATCAGTCCAAGTCCGCCTTGCCGGGCAGATGGACAATCCGCGTTAACTTATTTCGGCAAGGGGGTTCCCGACGTAGCGGGCGGTATCGCGCCAGTGGATGCCGGCGGGGCTGGGGAATTCGAAGGCCTCGAAGAAGATCACGATGGCTTCGGCATCGGCGTTGTCAGCAGCCGCGCCGAGGCCGGCGAGATTCAAGTAAGGGGCGTTACCTTGGCCCATGAAGTTTTCCCAGATGGTGTTCGCGTATTGGAGCAGAAAGCCGGCGGGGAACTCGGGTAATCTGATGGGGTAGGCGATGCGCTTGCCGAAGCGGAGCGATTTACGACCGGCGCTGGGGATCGTTCGTGGCATTGAATGCTCCGATAACCCAGCTTACCGCGGATCGATGGAAAACACCGTGGTTGCATGGAAGCAACGCTCGCCGGCTCGGACGACCACAAAATCATGCGATAATTGTTGGGTTCGCGCTTGACCCGGGGCCTTTCTCTTGGTGTACTTGGCGTGCAGTTCAATCGCTCTTCTTTCGAACGGCGATTTGTCTGGCAAGTCTAGTTGTTTCCCGACGTAAAAGGTGTGTAAGGGCTTTTCCGGAAATTGGAGGGATCTATGCGATCTGCGCGTGTTCAGGGCCGACGTCCCGATAAAGCGTCATTCGGATCTGGCCGACGTCGATTGGCCCTCGCTTTATCCGTAGCAATGCTGGGGCTGGGGACGGGGAAGACCTACGCCGGCACTGCCGTTACAGGAACATTTTTCGACTGGTTGGGGGAGACGACCGCCCCGGTTGCTCCGCCCTATGTCACGGCGCCAACCTTGGATGATACTTCAGCTGCGGGTGTCAAGGCGTTTCTGAATGGCGAAGCCGCCGCGGGACGAACGCTGGCGGTGAAGGTTCGCTTCGGCGTCACGCTCAGCCCGGCAACGATCAGCCTGATTTTCGACGATGCTGCCCGACCGATTAACTTTATCTTTAGTGACTACGAAGGGCCGACCACCGTCGCGCAGACGGCAGCGCTCGTGGCCCAGATTGCTCCGACCGCCACCGGCGCTCGCATCGCGGCCAACACGAGCTTTATCGGCAACTACGCCCTTGGCCCCTTTCCCGCGGATCCAACTCGCCCGACCCCGGGGCCGACCGCATCAGGGAACTCGGCCGCGAACCCGTTCTTTACGGTAACCGACTTTCGCAACAGCGGCGTCAATATGTCCAGTGAGTCGCTTTACCCAGGCGACGCTAGCTTCCGCAATCCGATTGCGGGCAATTCTACCGCCCCTAACATCCGTTCGGCATTGTTTACGCTCCCGATCCAGCGGCTCACCATTGCGAGCCAAAACATGGGCGTCGGGCAGGCTCATGTGCCGTTCATCACCCGCTTCAACGCCTTTGACAACCCTGCATTTGATACCGATTCCGGCTTGCCCGGCGTGCAGTTTGACACGAGCAAGGGGCCCAAGAACGGCCAAGCCACCGTTGGGCAGCTCCCCAGCCGCAACGACTTCCAAGCCTTGGCATTGCACTATCGAATGCGAGGTGCCACCAGTTATCACCTGCTCGACCCCGGTGTGGTGGGTTACACCCAGGCGCAGGAGGAATCGGACGCCCTGACGGGGTGGACGAATTCCCTGGTCGGATCGATTTTATCGACCAACAACGGCCGCGTGGCTCAGTTGCCGACCTTCATCAACGTGGACGGCACTGTGAAGTCGATTGAGGATGCGGGCGTGGTGTTCTCGGCCGTGACCAACGACAACGTCGCGACGCCCGGGTTGGCCCTCCTGGTTAGCAATCTGGATAACTCTGCCCACTCGGTGTCGTTCAACACTCGAATCAACGGAGCCACGCTTTCGTATACCAGCGGTTCGCTCGCTGCGGGCAGTCACACCATTCTTCGCTTCACCAAGAGCGGTGGGCTGTGGGCCTCGCCGCTTGTGGACCCGAGCTTTAACGATCCGACCCTCGCAAGCCGCGACGGTGTGGGTATCCCCGAACCGGCATCGATCTCAATCCTGGCGATCGGCGCGCTCGGCGTACTGATGCGCCGGCGCCGCAAGGCATAACCGAGCATCGCTTTGATGAGCCACTTCTCCCGCGTCGTTCACCCGAACGACGCGGGTTCTTTTTTGGACTGCTTGTCGATGCACAGGAGTTGGGCTACGAGAACGTCGTCCTTGGTGCGATCGCTTAGTGTGGCCTCCACGCTGCGGGGCAAGGTCGTGGCACATCTTGGAAACCGGGTTCGCCGCGGGCTACACGCTGACGGCACCTACGGGTTCGTCTTCAATCGCATCTGAACCCCGTTCATAAAGTCCCCTGCTGTCGGCCGCCCTCCGCTGCTGCCATCTTAAGGTGCGGGCGCGTTAACTGGGCGTTTGGCAATCATTTCCTGAGCCCATTTGGCCCAATCCCGCCGTGGATCCGTCTGGGCAATTCGAGTCAGAAGTGGAAGAACCTCGCCGGCCGGATCACCACGACGGACGCGAGCGCGGGCAAGGTTTCCAAGGTATTCAGCTCGTACGGAATCCAGTTTCCACGCCTGTTGATAGCAGTCGACGGCCTCGTCCAGCTTGCCTGCCGCCTCATAGACCAAACCAAGGTTATTTCGCGGTTCCGGATGAGCAGGAAGCAGTTCGGCAGCGCGATGGAACTCGCGCACCGCGAGCACCAGGCGTGACTGGTGGAAATAGACGTGACCGAGGTTGTTGTGGGCGGCGGCGAAGCCGGCGTCAGCGGCAATGGCTTTGAGAAGGTGAGTTTCAGCGGCGTCCAACTGGCCACCATCCACGAGGGTCACCGCGGCCGCGTTCTCGCGACGCGCCGCTTCATGCACCGCTGGCGGATAGTCACTCAAAGTGGCGACGTGCCGCGCTGGCGGGGCTTGGCAGCCCAGGCCGAGTAGGGCGAACAGGATGACGCAGAAACGATTATGCATGCGGATTGGCTTTCATCGTCAGGGCGTGACCTTATCACTATCGTCAGACGCGCTCGGCGACGCGGAGGCGCGGGGCGATCCTGGGGCGCCCTCCTTTGGAGAATATACGAGATACGAGATCGTAAACTCAGCCGCCCATGCATCAGCGTCAGGGGAGTCGTGCGGCGCCGTCAGGTGAATGCCATCGACCGACAAAGCGGGGCGCCCGGAGATGACAGCCGTGAGAAATTGAACCACCTGTTCCAGCGAGAGGTTTTGCAACATCAGGCGGGTCGGCCGTTCCTGGTAATCGGTGTCCTTGACGCGCCGCGGCGCTTCGCTGGTAACGCGCACCAGGTCGTTCGCCTCGGTGTCTGACGCTTTCATCGCCGCATCCAGAGCACGCGAGAAGTCCGCCGTTGGCGATTCCTGGCTGACGGCAAGAGACGGATGATTGCGCAGGGAGCGGATATCACCGGCCAGTTTCTGGGCGTCGGCCAGATCATCGCCAGCGCGGGCCGCGTACTCCTTTGCATCGACCAGGGTAAGTGCGCTCCAACCCACCGCAGAGATGGCGCCAAGAACGATCACGGCGCTCCACAGGATGATGACGCGGCGGACATTCATCGGTCCCCCCGCTTGACCGAGCCGGCGGCTGTGTTTCGCACGCCTGTAATGACGAAGCCCACCGCCTGATTACTTTGCTGCTCAGTCTGCGGCGATTCGACTACGAGGGTTTTGTCTTGTCGAAGGGCTTCGGCGATGACGTTCGCGTCCGCATGCGAACGCGACTGCCCTTCGACGTAAAGGCGGTCGTCCGTCCATCGCAGGTCTGCCACTCGATAGCGCAGGTCGCGCGGCAAGTGTGCGAGGGTGTCGTGGAAGAGGAGCAGAGCCGCGCCGCGAACCGGGAAATGACTGGCCCCTTCGCCACTCATGCCCCCGAGGCGTTTTCGTTCGCTTTCCAGACGCGAGAGAATACTGGCCGGGATGGATTTTGCGGGAAACGTAGCGCGGTAGACGTCTTCGAGCCGCTGCTCGCTTCGCGCCGCGGCGTGGCGGTACCAGTTCGCGCGCCAAAGCATGCCGCCGCACATCGCGCCCCAGAGCAGGGCTACGGCAACGCCTATACGCACCAGTCCCGACCGCAGTTCCCGGCCCGGGTCCGCGGAAGACAGCCCCACGCGGCGAAAGTCAAACCACAGCGGTCCACCCGATTCGGCGTAGGCGATAGCGTCGATTGCTGCCTCCTCCATGGATCGCTGCACGACAGCCGTCACCTTAACGCCAGGAAGTTCCATCAGAGCGGGGCCAGGGTCATGGCCGCCGTTAACGCACAATACACGCAGCGGATCGGCGCCGGCGGGCGCGTGGGCGCAGATGTAAAGCGCGAGATCGTGTGGAGCAGTTCCCGTGACATACCAGGCTGAGGGGCGCCCCCCGGCGAGTATGAACAATTCAGCCTTACCATCCGTGCCCCACGCAACCGCGTCACACCTCTCTGCGCGCGACGTGCCGAGCAATGATTGAAGGGCCAACATGGAGATTGGCGCGATTGCAGCCAGGTTGATGCCAGCCCTCTCGATGGCGTCAACGAGCGGTTGAATCGGCTTGATTTGAGCCGCAACGCCCAGCGCGGCGGTGGAACTGCCGTCCGGAGAAATGAACTCCACCGCGACCTCCTCGACGGCGAGCGGAATTCTTTCCTCGAACCGGTAGACCATGAAGTGGCGGCGATTCTTGCGCGGGAGTCCATCCAGTGAGATGGTCGCGGGAAGGCACCAATGGGAGGGAAGTGTCAGCGTCACGGGTTCACCGCCGTAAGATCGGGCCGCCAGCGCGGCGCCAAGCTTTTGCGCGAATGCGTCGGGCGGCTCGCCTTCAGCGGAAACGGGGACTGTCGTGAGGCTGTCGGGCCTCGAGCGGTCGTCGGGGCCGCCGACCTTCCAGGTGTTGTCACCAGCGATGATGATCCAAGGGCCGCTTTTCATGTGCCATGCCCGCCATTGGTCTTGCGGACGCGCAGGGTGACGGATTGGTCGCGGTATCGGACAGTAACACCTTGCGCGTCGATGCGCGTGATTTCCGCTTCACCCACGCGTTGGCCTGCCGCTCGCACTTGCGTTTTGCCTGCCGCGGTTACCAGAATCGCGTAAGCGTGATCGGGCTCGAAGATGATGCCAGTCAGCGTGAGGTCGAGCGGGTTGACGGGGCGAGACACCGGGCCCGTGGCGGCGACGGCAAGCGGTGATGGATCGAAGAGGGGCCTGCGGAGATCGAGCGACTCGATGCCTTCGAAGGAGAGGACGTGGTCGGCGGCGGCGGCCTTTCCCGCAGTGCGGGTTGTGGGCACCGGCGTGGGCGCGCTGCGGGGACGATCATATGGCGTCATCACGCTGGCGCCGATCGTCGCGGCGGCGACGGCGACCATTGCCGCAGCCAGCACGTTTAGCCGACGTTTGAGCCGCCTGCCGTTCATGGTCACCATTCAAAAGCGAAATGCGCCACCCGGTCCTCATCGATCTCGTCGCGGACGTACAGAGCATACCATGAGCGTTGCGGCTCGCGCGCCACCACCCACAGCGAATAGCACCAGGATTGATCCGTAAGGCGCCCGCCCATTCTGAACCTGTCGTTCTGGTTCATGCCGACAAGCGCCAACGCGCGGTCAAGCGGGATGTCGGGCGACGCAGCCCGGACCTGGATCAGTCGATTCACCTGCGCGGGGGAAAGGACGGGTGAACAGACCGCCAGCAAGGCACTCCGCGGCGCCGTTCGGAAGTTGAGCAGCCCATCCCCCCAGCAGGTGAGCAGGGCGGCCGGAGAGGCGGCATCGGGCCCCGGCCAGAGTTCCGCGGCCGAGGGTGCCGCGAAAACCTGCGAGAAGCTGCCGACCACGGCGGCCACCGCGTTGTCTTCCTCATCCACTGCGCCGGGCGATGCGGACAGCAAAGCGTTGGGCCGCTTCAGGTGCGCGCGCGGTTCTGGTGGCAACGCCGTCCGGATCGCGCCCCCCATCTTCCTCGATCGCAGCAGTGATTTAATCGCGGCATCCGCAGTTCGTCGTCCCCCGTGCGCATAAAGGGCGTTGATGTTCACCTTCGATTGGTCATCGGCGAGAACCACGTCGAAGGGCAGGCTGCCCAACTTGAAATGCCCGCGGACGGAAGTAAGTCGCGGTTCGCCAGCCACCGGCTGTGCCCTGGATATCGTCTCGTCTGCCACGGAGAGCATCACCCGGCGACAGGTCAGCGCCCCCCATCGCCGCTGCAGTTCCATCGCGGCATGCAGCGCTTCGACATGGCGACCCACGCTTCGCCGGCATGCCGCTGCAAGCGCGACACCGCCCAGCGCAAGCAGCAGCAGCACCATGAGCAGCACGTAACCTTGTCTTGGTCTTTGAACTCTCATCATTTCAGCGAATGATCAATCGTGTCGAGAGCGCGTACGGATGGTCGCCTGCAAAATGAACGCTCAAGTCCACCGCTTCAGGCGCATCGTCGGTCACCACCAGGGACGCGAAGTATTCCGGAATGGGCCTGCCCGTCCGCCGCGGCCCGGGGGGCTGGCCGCCCAGTTTGGCATTCAGGCGTTCGCTCATCGTTGGCTCGCGCGGTCGCCTCACGGCGGTCAGCTCAAACTGATCCACATCCCACGCAACGAGCTCGGACCAGCCGACTCGCCCGGCAAGGTCGTCCAGGCTCGTCTGGTCTCGATAAAGGCATCGCCGCGAGCCGACTAATTTGATGCGGTAGCTCACCATCACGGGCCGCCCCGTCGACTGCAACGTTGCCGCGTCCAGCGAGCCATATCCCGCGAGAAGGCACGATCCGTGGTCCTGCCGGAGCACCAGGGCCTGAGACAGATCCCATCGAACCAGTGCGAGAAGATCGGAGCGCGGCTTGTTTGCGGCGGGTTCCGAATCCGGGCGACGGCCGACGGAGCGAACAACCTGCAATGCGGCGATCATCAGGAGCGCCGCCAGCGCTGAGGCGGCGAGCAGTTCCAGCAGCGTAAAGCCAGCCTGTCGGCTGCATCGAAAGTCATTCATGGCGCGGCGCCTCCGCGGGCACGACGACGTCCACCGCAAGCAGGACGCCGGCCCGGTCATCCGTAATCTCGAGTCGAACCACCTTCCCCCCAAGTTGAGCCACGGCCTGATTCGCCAGCAAGTGCGTCTGCCAACGCAGGGTCGGGCCATCGGTCACGGTGCCCGCGGCCGTCCGCGGAAATTCCTCCGCCGGGCGCTCCGACCAGGCCGTCAGCAACACATCTGCTGCCGCCACAGCGCGCAAACGGCGGTCCGCATCGGACCATCCTCGATCGAAGCGCGATCTGGCCCAAAGCAGAGAAACGACCAGCGAACCCATGAGCGCAAGGCCGGCGATCACCTCGATGAGCGTGAGGCCAGCACGAAGCCCGCGTTTCCGCGGTGATTTAATGGAACATGCGATCAACGTCAGCATCGTTAAGTAAGGTTACCTGTCCCGTCAGGCCCGCAATCCCGAGCCACTGGCGCTGTCGCTCGGGGCCGGTAAGGAGCACGGCATAGGATTGCGAAAGCCCCTGCGACGAATACCCGATGCGGACAGCACCGTA
>JBBRIN010000093.1:0-9006 GCA_038221115.1 Tepidisphaerales bacterium | reverse complement strand
ACTGTAGGAGTTTTTGATTGACCGTTGGGTCGAGGGTGACAGGAATGATCGTGTGTATCTGTTCCTTGCACCAGGCGGACTTGTGATGCGGGTGCCTGACGACGAGCTGATTGGACATGAGGCACCAGACGCCCAGGCCTTCTGAGCCGGGGTTTTCCGGGCGCGCGTAGAGGTCGGGAAGTCCGAGCATATGGCCAAATTCATGGCAGAAGACGGAGAGGTTGGTCATGGTAGCGCCGCCCTCAGAGACGATGAAGAAGGGCCAGCGCTTGAGTTTGTGGGTGGTGTAGCCCTTGTGGGGCCAATAGAGCCCGCCGCGCGTGGTTTGAAAGCGCGAGCCGGCATAGATGAAGAAGATGCCGTCGAAATCCTTGAGGACATCCTTGCCGTCGCGGGCGAGGAGCTTGTCGAGGATCTCGGGGAGCAGGTTCGCATTATCGCCGGTGCCGCGGCCATAGTCGGCGCGGGGCTTGGAGGCGGTGACCCAGTCCAACACCTTCCCTTCGAGGTGGAACTTGCCGTAAGACTGCTCCAGGTAGTAGTCGTTCATCGATCCATGAACCGGCTGCCCGGTCGCGGAGCTTTTGTCGTCGTAGGTGGCGGTGGAGAAGAATTGCTCGTGCCAATCCGTGTCGGAGATTTTAGGGTTGTGCTTGACGTCCGGGTACTCGATGCCGATGACGGCGACGCGATAGACCGGTTTGGTCCAGATGTTCTGCGGGATGAAGCGGTTGGGGTCCAGGGCGCGATCGAGGATGGCGCGGGTGGTTTCCCCGGCAAGGGTGACGTGGAACGATTGAGGCTCGCCATCGCGCAGGATCTTGGCGGTCACCACATCTTCCGGCGAGTGCGACTGAAGCAGATCATTCAGCATTAGGGCGGAGGACGTGGGGATGCCGTCGATATCGAGCAGCACGTCGCCGGGCTTAATGCCCGCGCGAGCCGCCGGCGAAAGCGGCATGATGCGGTCGATGGGCGCGCCGAACCCGTCAGACCCATCCTTTACCTGCGCTCCCATCACGATGCGGCGTTCAGAGACGTGCAGAGGGTGGCTTGGGACGCCCAGCGTGACAGGAACGGTAAGATCTTTTGCACCGCGGTGAACGGTGAGATTGATGGCGTCTCCCGCGAGGTGGGCGTTGAGTTGATCGTGAAAGCTTTGCAGCGTAAGGCGCTGATCGTTCAGGCGGACCAGATCGTCCCCCTCGCGCAGGTCCGCCTTGGCTGCCGGAGAAGTGGGATCGACGCGTTCGATCCTGAGCGCGCTGCTCTGAGACGAGGATGCCAGCGAGATGCCCAGGTAAGGCGGTTGAGCATCCGCCGGCGCGGTGCTGGGCGCGAGCTTTCCGCGGATGGCCGTGGCGGTGGTTTTGTAGTCGGAGAAGGGCTTGGTGGTGGGAGCGGCGCCGGCGGCAACGGCAGACATTAAGAAGAGGATGAGAGCGCGGCTCAGCCACATGCGGGGCTCCGGGTGGGTGTGACGGCACGGGAACGCGGATATTGTAGCGGGTGATGCGGGAAATGGGATTGATTTGTGGGCAACCTTCGGAGCAGGTCGGAATGACGACGCCGGTGATCGCCCGGGCCCGTCACCTGATCTGGTTTCGAGCGATGCTGCTCGTGTTGATGATCGGGGAGGTGGCGCGGGCGAGCCATTATCTGTCGAGGCGATCGTTCTGGCATGATGAAGCGTTTTTGATCTTGAATCTGCGGGCGAAGGCGATGGGGCAGCTCAGCGGCCCATTGGACGTCAGACCAAAGCAGCCGCAGGCGGCGCCGCCGGCATTTCTCTGGGTGGAGAAGGGGATCTTGAGTGTTGCCGGTGAGTCCGAGTTCGCACTTCGGGCCCTGTCGCTGGCGCTGGGGTTGTTGTCGCTTCCGATTTTTGCCCGGATCGCGTGGCGGCTCATGCCGGGGCCGGGGGCCGTGTGGGCGGTGGCGGCGTTTGCCATGTGCGATCCGGCGATCATGCACTCGGCCGAAGTCAAACCATACGCCGATGACATTTTCTTCACCTGCCTGATGCTGTGGGCTGCGAGCGAAGGGGAAGGGGATGGCTTCTCCTATCGCGCCTATGTGCGCGCGGCGCTGGTCGCTGCAGTCGGCTTTTGGTGCTCATACACCGTTGTGTTCATCCATACGGTCATCACCCTCGCGTATGTCGTGGTGAACGCGAAGCGGGATGGGAGGTGGTGGGCAAAGGTGGCGTTGATCAACGTGCCGGTGGCGTTATCGATGGGGGTGGTGTATCGGTACTTCATTCACCCGCAGCAGCATCCACTCTTGTACGTCGATTGGGCCGTGGGAATGGCGGATTGGCACAATCCGCTCACCTTGCCCAAGTGGCTGGCGATGGGGACTTACGAGCTGGTGAACTATCCGGCGCAAAACGCCGGCCCAGTGGTGATGATCCTCGCGGCGGTGGGGGCGGCAGCTCTGTGGGAAAAGTGGCATTGGAAATGGTTCCTGATGCTTGTGGGGCCCGGCGTCGCATGCCTGGCAGCCGCTGCGCTCCACGAGTATCCCTACGGAGGGTCGCGGGCCACGGTCTACCTCGTGCCGGTGTTCTCTTTGTTATCCGGAGTGGGGTTGGCGGCGACGGCGAGGTCGGCTCGCAAATGGTTCGAGATCAGCGGCTGGGTGCTGTCGACAATCGGCGTAACAGTGCTGCTTGTGCAGACCGGCTATTACATGGTGCTGCCGCGGACGCGGACCCACATTCGACCGGCGGTGGAGTACGTGCGCGCACACCGCCAGGCGGGAGATGCGGTGTGGGTCATCGGGGGGACGGCCAGCGAAGATTATTTGATGTATGAGAACCCGGACCAAAGGACGGTGCTCGATCCGGGCGAAGCGGTCGAAGTGCCGGCGGGGCGGCTGTGGTTGATCTTCGCGCCGCCACCGGGGCGCATGGACCGGGTGATGAAGCCGGTGGTGGAGCGAGCGAGCGCGGTGGCACGAATGACGGATTCATTTCGCGTCAAGGGTGGGGCGGCCGTGTTGTTTGAGCGGGAGGCGGGGGCGGCGACCACCATGGGCTCCACGAGGCCCGCCGGCCGCAGCGAGAAGCGGCGGGCGGCGGAACGTTGAAGTATGCGGGCGGGGTAAGCTGGGGCGTCCGATAAATGTGAGCCCAAGTAACTTCGTCGACTTTTCTCTTTGACTAGCGCCCTCCGCGCTCCACACAATGGGCCGACTCGCCTTGTGGGTGCGACTCCGGTTTTTCGGAGCGCGACAAGTGGGCGGCTCGAGAGTGTCATCAAAGATCGTTGACGATCTGAGCCGAGTCTGTTTGTACAAAGGAGAAGCGATGCGCGGTGGTCAACGGTTCAAATGCGCGATGGCTGCAGTGGCGCTGGGGCTTGGATTGCGTGCGAATGCAGCGATTTCGCTGGTCAATGGCGGGGGAAACCAATCGAATATGTCGGCGACGGCGTTTGGCGGCTCGGGCATTATCGTCGCCAGCCAAACGATTGACATCAATACCCTCCCCGCTTTGCCGACGGCAACCGCAACGCAAGGCTCATCAACGAGCACGGTCAATGGAGACCTGTCGGAGGCGACGTTCAAATTCACCGTGAGTCAATTGTTCTTGAATGGCGGAGGCGTGACGACCGGGTCGGGAGATATCTTCTTCACGACCTCGATTGACACGAAGTACAACTCGGTCTCGACGTTTGCGACACAGGATCTGATCGCCTTGTCGCCGGGGATCGCCAGGTCCGGCCCGGTCGGCACGGGCGTAACCCTCGAGTCGTTCTTGTACGATCAGACCGCAGGGGCATTCGTGTTCAATGACGCTGAGGAGGGGGCTCCCGGCGATACGTTAACCACTGCGGCGGAGGCCGGGACGCTCCTGGCCGGGCACATCTACGAGTTCACCTTCAGCGCCGGGATGGCGTCGCAACTTGACCCGGCCGGGACCGGAACGGTAACGCTCAGCTTCGGGCCGGCGACCCCGGGGCCGGGCCCCGGCGCCACCTCCGTTCCATTGCCGCCAGGCGTCTGGAGCGGGCTGCTCATGATCGGCGCGGCGGCATCCCAATTGCGCCGCTTGCGCGAGTGCATCGCGTAACAAGCTTCGTAGAAAAGCCACGGTTATCCCGTCTTTGGGAAGCGCATCGGCATGGAGCGCAGCCGCTGTCCCGTCGCGTGGTAAACCGCGTTGGCGACCGCAGGGGCTAGAGCGATGATCGGCGTCTCCCCCGCACCTGTACTGGGCAGGTCGGGGCGATCCAACAAATGGATGTCCAGCGTGGGAAGGTCATCCAGCCGGGGAACCCGATAGTCGGCAAACGTCGTCGTAAGCAGAGTGCCCTTGGCGTCGAAGCGGATCTCTTCGCGAAGGGCGGGGCCGAGCGCCATCATGATTGAGCCGGCGTTTTGCGCGCGAAGGTTGTCGGGGTTGAGCACCTTGCCGCACTCGAAGGCCTGCGTGACATGGAGAACTTTGATCGTACCGGCGGCCGGGTCGACCGAGACCTGCGCGCAGGCGGCGACGTAGGCGCCTTTTTCAGTTCCGCAGGCGAGACCGACGCCCACACTTGGCTCGTGCCCCGAACGGCGAGTGGGCCAGTCGAAAGCCTTGGCCGCCGCCTCCAGCACCGCGCGAAGGCGCTGATCTTCGAGGTGGTTGAGCCGGAACTGGAGCGGATCGAGGTTCGCCTTGACGGCGCACTCGTCCATGAATGATTCGCGGGCGAAGGTATTGGCCGTGGAGGCGAGGCCGCGGTAGGAGCCATGGCGGAGCGGCGGCTTGGAGCCCACGTACCGGCTGCGATTTTGCCCAACCTTATAAGGCGGCTCCACGGCCTGCTGGCCTGAGTTGATGTTCGTATAGCTCCACGTCGCCAGCTTCCCCTTCTCATCTAGCGTGGCAGCGGCCTCGATCACCCCAGCCGGGCGAAAGTACGCCCAGGTGAATTCTTCGGCGCGCGTCCAGCGGAGCGACACGGGCTTTCCCGTCTCCTTGGCAAGTCGCGCCGCCTCGACGGCGCACTCCCCCGAGTGCTTGCCCCCAAACCCGCCTCCAAAATCCGGGACGATGACCCGCACGTTCTCCGGCGCAATTTTGAACGCGCCGGCAAGCTCGGAGCGGACGCCGAACGGGTTTTGCGTCGCCGTCCAGACCGTAAGCTTCGATTTGTCGTCGGACCACTCAGCCACCGCGGTGCGCGGCTCAAGCGGCGCGTGCTGAATGTACGCCACTGTGTAGGTGGCCTTGACGACATTCGGCGCATCCGCCGGAGGCTCTTCTTTCGACTGGGCATTCTTCTTCAAGTGCTCGTACAGATCGTCACTGGAGCATGGAAACGGAGCCGGATGCCATTCGATGCTCTTCGCGATCGCGTTGACCGCCTGCTCCGCCCCGAAGCGGGTGGCCGCGGTGACGCCGACAAAATCCCCGTCCGTCACGAGAGTGAAGTCCTTGTCCGACTCAATATTCAGCTTGCTCGGCTTGGCGCCGTACGTCGGCGCACGCAGCACCTTGCCATACACCATGCCTGGGCGCTGAATGTCGGACGGGAAATGATGAGCGCCTGTGACAAGATCGCGGCGGTTCGGGCGCGCGAGTGGCGATCCCAGGACCTTCCAGTCATTGATCGCCGTAAGGGTGATATTCGCCGGAAGGCTCGCCCCAAAGGCCTTCCCAGCCTGCTCCTGACCGGCAAGCTCGCCGTAGGTGATGGAGCGATCCGACTTCCGATGGCTGATCGTTCCGTCGTAAACGGTCAGCTCTGATTCGTCGACCGACCATTGCGTCGCGGCAACACCAAGAAGTATATCGCGGGCCGCCGCGCACGCCTGCCGAACCGCAGGCACGGTAGACGGCGTCGTGCGGCTTCCGGCGGTCATGCCATCGGCGGCGGGGACCAGAGCCGTGTCAGCCATGATCAGCGAAATCCGCTCGGCGGCCACCCGCAGCTCTTCCGCCGCCGCCTGGGTAATCTCGGCGCGCGCCCCTTGGCCGCATTCCACCTTGGACGTCATCACCGTGACAGATCCGTCCTCGGCGATGTGAAGACGCGCCGCGATGGGGATGTTCGGATTCCCGCGGCCTCCCCCGCGACCACCGCCACGGTTCGCGCGCGGCGCCTCCTGGGCGACGACCGGCGCAGCCAAAGAAATCAGCAGCCCTGCCCCCAGAAGCTGGAGCAGGTCGCGCCGCGAAGGGTCCATCTCTTCCGTTAAGGCAACCGGAACATCCTCGGTTTTCATGATGACCTCGCGGCGTTGGCGTTCGAGGCGACGGCGCGTTCGACTGCTTTGCGGATGTTGCCGTACCCGCAGCAACGGCACAAATTCGTTGTCATCCGGGAAGTGAGATCCGCGTCGCTGGGATGAGGCTTTTCAGCCAGAAGGGCGACGGTCGCCAATATCATTCCCGGTGTGCAGTACCCGCATTGAAATGCGTTCTCGTCGATGAATGCTTGCTGCACCGGGTGCAGCGCCTCGCCCTTCGCCAGACCTTCGATTGTCGTGATACGCTTCCCGTCCACTTCAGAGGCGGGGGTGATGCAGGAGAAGGTGCGCTTGCCATCAACCAGGACGGTGCAGGCGCCGCATTGGCCCTCGCCGCAGCCATATTTGGCCCCAGTCAGCGCGCAATCTTCGCGCAGGCAGTCGAGTAAGGGGCGGCGGGGGTCGGTTGTGAGCGATCGCTTGTGGTCGTTGACGGTGAAGGTGATCGTGGATGGGTCCATGAGCGGCAACTTTGTCGCGCCGGGTGTTTAAAAACAAGGGAAATTCCCCTGCCGACGCCGGAGCGGGTCATTTTAAATGAGGGGTCGGGCCGAGGCCGCTTCTCCACAGTTCCGCCAAAGGTTTCTCCGGGTCAGGACCGATAATCAGCCAAGAGGAGCCGAAGATGGTTCAGGAACTGTTGCCGTTATTGCCGAAGGAACTGGGGAACATCGCGCTGGGCGTGGCGATCGTCGGTACCCTGATCGGCGCTGGCCTCTGGCTCGCCGGGTCGCGCATCAGCCGCTCTCTGGTCACGCTGGTGCTCGTGTCGGCCGGCGGCTGGGGCGGCATGTTTCTGCCGCGCTGGTGCCATTGGTCCATCGACGGCTGGGCCCCCGCGCTCGGCGGCGCCATCATCGCCGGTATCGCAGGGTTCTTCGTGCACCGTCTCTGGGTCGCCGTCGGCCTGGGCCTCGTTTTAGCCGCTTGGGCGGCTGTCGTGACCTGGACCCTGTGCAAAGGTAACGGCGTCTGGTCTTTGCCCAAATTTGAAGTCACGACCCAGTTCAGCGTTTACGCTCACGACCTATGGCTCAGCGTTCCCGACCAGGTTCGAAAGATACTTCCTTTCGCGTGCGGCGCGGCCGCACTGAGCGGCGTGCTGGCCGCGCTCCTCTGGCCCAAACTCGGCATCGTCTTCCTGTACAGCTCCGCTGGGGTCTCGATGGTTGTCGTCATGGGATTGTTCGCCATCAACATGGCCCGCCCGCAGTGGATCGGACTTCTTCCGGCCCGAACCTCCTCGCAGGTCACTACCGTCCTCGCGATGGTGGCCTTCGGGGCCTTGCTCCAATGGCGCATCGCCCCTTCAAAGGCCGGCCCCAAGGAACGAAGACCGCTGGTGATCCACGACTGACCCACAACGCCTGACGCAACTTCGCAGCATGCCGCACCCGACGTCCCTTCCAACCTCAGTCCCTCACCCCCATTTCCACCCCGGAAGTTTTCTCGACCGTTACCAGCTTCCCCACCATTGGCCCACCACCGGCGATCTGCTCGTCTTCTGCCACAACATGGGCCCCGGCGAAGCCGCACTCTTCATCATCTTCGGCGTCATCTTCCTCCTCTTCGGCATCAACATCTATAAATCCCTGGTTATGCTCAACGCCGGCCTCGTCGGCGCTGCCATCGGCGCATGGCTTGGCGACAAGGCCGGCAACCAACCCGTCGGCGCGGTCACGGGCGCTTTCATCGCCGCGGCACTTTCCTGGCCGCTCATGAAGCACGCCGTTTCCCTCCTCGGCGCAGCGGTCGGCGGCGTATTAGGCGCCAGCATTTGGCGCGTCGCCGCCCTTCCCCCCGATCTCGTGTGGGCCGGCGCGCTTTGCGGCGGCGTGTCCATGGGCATGCTGTCCTTCGTTCTCTTCCGCGGTTGCATCATGATGTACACCAGCCTTCAGGGCGCGGTCATGATCGCGATTGGGGTCCTGTCGCTCATCTACAAATACCCTGAGCTGGCCCCCCAGCTCACCGCCGCCATGTCGGCGAAAAACTACATCCTCCCCGTCGCCGTCTTGCTCCCCGCCCTCTTCGGCCTGATCTATCAGCAGGCCCCCGGCGCTGCCAAACCTGCCACTGCCGTTAAGAAGTAAACGGCCTCGTCGTCACTACAGAAACTCGACGCGCCCCTTCAACGCCTCTGGCGTCAGTCGCTGCCCCAGCGCAAGCAGCTTGAGCACAAGCTGCCCGATTTTGTATTTCTGCCCATGGCAATATGCGACCCCCGCGTGCGGCGTGCCGGCGCTGGCCAGCCGAAGCATGTCCGCATCGTGGCTGATCACCACACGCGATTCCCGCCGCGCGTACGCAAGTTGCTCCCCATCTGAAGCCCCGCGCAATCCTGCCTCGACGGTGGTCGTGATATCAAAACCGCGGCGCCGCAGCCCGTGAGCAACCGCGTCCGACACGTTCTCGTCGGTGTGAAATCTCACGGTTTGGCCGGACCGCTTCCCTCAGAAAGCTTTTGCTCCAATGGCCCAGAACCCAGCCTCTGACGCAGTTCGTCGGCGAACCGCGCATCCTCCGCCGCCCGCCGCTCAATCTCTTCCCGGTTGTCGTAGCAGTAGGCCAGCGCCGCGTGAACGTCAGCCAATGACAGGCTCGGATAATGACTCAGGATCTCGTCCGGCGAATGCCCCGACTGTGCCAGCGTGGCAATGTCCCAGACGCGAATCCGCGTTCCCGCGATGCAAGGTTTTCCCCCGCACACCCCCGGCGTGCTCGTCACATGCTGCTTGGGCGGTGCGGATGAAATACTCATGT
>JBBRIN010000092.1:0-9021 GCA_038221115.1 Tepidisphaerales bacterium | reverse complement strand
GAATTCTTGCGGCGTGTGGCCTGTTCCTGGCGCTGAGTCTTTCGGCTCGCGCCACCGTGCTGATCCCGGCCGATCTCGGCGAGCTGTCGCGCGACGCGATGGCCATTGCGCGCGGCCGTGTCGCGGCGCTCGACACCCAGTGGACCGAAGATCGCGGGACGATTGAAACCATCGTCACGCTCGAAGTCGAGAGTTACCTGAAAGGCGCTCTCGGAGCGACGCTGCGCTTTAAAGTGCCCGGAGGCGAGCTCGGCCGGTTCCGGAGCGTCGTCGTCGGTGCGCCCGAGTTCGCCGTCGATCAGCGCGTCGTGGTATTTCTCGGCGCGCGCGGGCCGAGCGTGCCGTATGTGCTGGGCTTCAATCAGGGCGTCTACCGCGTGTCGCACACCGGCGGCGGATGGATGGTGACGTCGCCGGTGATGATGCCGGCCGCGGACGGCGCGCTGCGCCTCGTGCGCGGCGACCCGGCGCGCCGCGCGCAGCCGCTCGGCGACTTCGAGCAAGCCGTCCGGACCCTCGCGGGAGGTGCGAAGTGAGGCGCCCGCTCGCCCTGATCGTCGCCGCCGCGCTGGTGCTCGGCCAGTCGTCGCCGGCGCTCGCGTATCTCAAGTTCGGCGTGTCGATCCGCGGCCGGCAGGTGACCGTGAAATGGTCGCAGACGCCGGTGCGCTATTCGGTGTCCAACACCGGTGTGCCCGGCGTCACCGCGGCCGATTTTCAGGACGCCGTCGGCCGCGCGTTCGCGTCGTGGCAGGCGGTGCCGACCGCGTCGATCGCCTATCAGCTCGCCGGCGTCACCTCGGCGAGCCCGGGGAGCGACGATGGCGTCTCGGTGCTCGGCTTCCGGAGCCGCCCGGATCTCGATCGGGTGCTGGCGTCCACCAACTTCCTGATCGATTCGTCCACCGGCGCGCTGGTCGAGTCCGACATCTTTTTCAACTCCGCGTTCCCCTGGTCGGTCGCGTCGGCCGGCGAGGCCGGCAAGTTCGACCTCGAGAGCATCGCGCTGCACGAGATCGGCCACTTCAGCGGACTGGGGCACTCCGCGCTCGGCGAGACCGAGTTGAGAACTACCGGCGGGCGCCGCGTCCTCTCCGCCGAGGCGGTGATGTGTCCGATCGCCTTCACCTCGGGGAGCATTGCGTCGCGCACGCTGAAGGCCGACGACATCGCCGGTGTCTCCGATCTCTATCCCGACGCCGACTTCGGCACCGAGGGCAGTGTGTCCGGCCGCGTGACGAAGGACGGTCAGCCGCTGTTCGGCGCGCACGTCGTCGCCTTCAATGCCGCCACCGGCCAGATGGTCGGCGGCTTCACCCTTAATGCGCAGGGGCAGTTCTCGATCGGCGGCCTCTCGCCGGGCCTGCACGTCGTCCGCGTCGAGCCGCTCGACGATGCGGAACTGGACAGCTTCTTCGACGGCACGCGGGTGGTGGACATCGACTTTCGCGTGACCTTCTTCGATCGCGTCGTCGTCGTGCCGAAAGGCGGCGACAGCGGGGAGATCGCGGTGAAGGTCGTGCGCAAGTGAGGTGGGTGGGTGGTCTTGCGCTCGTGCTCTGTGCGGTATCGTCGTCAGCGGCGGCGCAGGCGACCAACCCCGGGCCGCGCTTCAACGCCGGCGTCGGGGTGCTGTGGAACGGGCGGCAGCCGGTTGGGGACAAGGCCGCCACGGAAACGACCGCGACCGGCGGCACGTCGACGCTCTTCAATACGTCGAGCGACCTGGCGGGAGCGGCCGGTGTCGCGGGGCGCATCGGTGTGCGGCTGACGCGTTCGCTCGTGGCCGAAGTCGAAGCGGCGTATCTGAAGCCGCAGCTGCGCATCGCGATCAGCGGCGACTCCGAGAGCGCGGCGGCGGTGACTGCGGCCGAAACGATTCAGCAGTTCACGGTCGGCGGCGGAGTCTTGTGGTATCTGCCTGGCAGAGAGTGGTCGCCGCGATTCGCACCCTTTGCCACCGCGGGGGGTGGTTATTTGCGCCAGCTGCACGAGCAGAACACGTTGCTCGAGACCGGCCGCTACTATCAGTTCGGCGGAGGGGTGAGCACACTGCTGGTCGCGGGTCGCCATTTCCACCTCGCAGGCGTCGGTGTCCGTGCGGACGTCCGCGCCCTGATCCGGTCGAAGGGTGTCGCGTTCGACGGCGGGTCGAAGGCATCGCCCGCCGCCGGCGCTTCCGTGTTCGTCCGCTTCTAGTCCGCCGGCTCGTCCGTCGCGCGGTTCGGTGTTGTCGTCACGCATCGTGGCTGCCCTCCGATGTGTTACCGTCGCCATTCCGATGCCCGGTCCAGCGATTGAGTTTCGCGGCGTGTCGTTCGCGCGTCCTGGGCGGCCGCGCGTGCTCGACCATTTCAGTCTCACCGTCGCCAGCGGCGAAGTGCTGGCGCTGGTTGGCCGCAGCGGCGCGGGAAAAAGCACGCTGCTCAAGCTGGTCAACCGGCTGTTGCTGCCCGACGAAGGCGCGGTGTTCGTGGAGGACCGCGACACACGCGAGTGGGAGCCGATCGCGCTCCGGCGCAACGTCGGCTATGTGATGCAGGACGTCGGCCTCTTTCCGCATATGTCGGTCGCCGACAACGTGGCAGTCGTGCCGAGGCTCGCTGGATGGAGCGCGGAGCGCATCGTGTCGCGCGTCCGCGAGTTGCTCGAGCTGGTGGGCTTGCCGGGGGAGGAGCTCGCCTCGCGCTGGCCGGACGAGTTGTCGGGAGGCCAGCGGAAGCGCGTCGGCGTGGCGCGCGCGCTCGCGGTCGATCCGCCGGTGCTGCTGATGGACGAGCCGTTCGGCGCGCTCGATCCGCTGACCCGGGCCGAGCTGCACGCGGAGTTCCGCCGCATCCAGTCGCGCCTGCACAAGACCGTCATCATCGTCACCCACGACATGGGCGAAGCGTTCGCGCTGGCGGATCGCGTCGGCGTGCTGGATGACGGAGCGCTGATCGCCAACGACTCCGCCTCCGCCGTGGCGCAGTCCACCGATCCCCGCGTCCGGCGGCTGCTCGACGCCGTGCCGGTCATTCCCACGAGCGCGAGCCTTTCAGGCACTCCCAGGAGCGCGAGCCTTTCAGGCGAGCGTTCAACGCCATGACGCGGCTCTTCTCGTTCTGGCTGTCGCATCGCGCCGAGCTCGCGAATCTGTTCGGCCAGCACGTTCTGCTGGTCGCCGGCTCCACGATGATCGCAGTGGCGCTCGGCGTGCCGCTGGGAATCTTCTCCGCGCGCCGCCCGCGGCTGGCCTCGCCGCTGATGGCGGTCGCCAGCATCGTTCAGACCGTGCCGAGCCTCGCGATGTTCGGGTTCCTGCTGCCGGTGCCGTTCATCGGCGGCGTCGGCGCGCGCGCCGCGCTCGTCGTGCTGATCCTCTACGGTCTTCTGCCGATCGTGCGGACGACGATCGCCGGGCTGCGCGGCATCGATCCGTCGATCCGCGAGGCCGGCGTGGCGATGGGGATGACGCCGCGCCAGCTGTTGCGCCAGGTCGAGCTGCCGCTGGCCGCGCCGGTGATCCTCGCCGGGGTGAGGGTGTCGGTGACCATCGGCATCGGCACCGCGACGATCGGCTCGACGGTCGGCGCGCTGACCTTGGGCACCCCGATCTTCGACGGGCTCGCCGGCAACAAGATCCCCTATGTGGTGCAGGGCGCGGTGCTGGTGGCGCTGTTCGCGATCCTCACCGACCTGATCTTCGCCGGGCTCGAACGGCGGCTGCGTCCGGCGGGATAGCCGGGCGCCGGCAATCCGGCCGCCGAGGGTTGAGGGCCGGCTAGTTGTAGGTGACGTCGTCGTCGGTGACGATGATGTTCTTCACCTTGCACCAGTCGACTTTGTACTGCTCGGTTTGGAGTTCCGCCGCGTTCGCTTTCGCCCTGCTTCGTACGCTTTCTAAATCACCATTCTACGACAGCCTGTTGGCCTGATCACTTATTCAGAGTCATTCGTTTGCGTTCGCCTGAAATCGCCGATAAAGTATGGTTCATCATATGGTGTGTGTGGGCTGCGGCCATGGCGAGGGCGATTGCTCGACTGAAGGATGTCACCGTTCGGAAGGCGACCAAGCCAGGCATGCTCGCCGATGGTGGTGGTCTCTATCTGAGGATCGGCCCGACCGGCGGGAAATCGTGGGTGTTTCGCTATCGACGCGCCGGCCGTTTGCACGATGTTGGTCTCGGGCCACTGCATACTGTCGGGCTCGCCGATGCGCGGCAGAAAGCACTGGAACACCGCCAGGCTCGGCTTAATGGGATTGATCCGTTAGAGCGGCGGCGCGCTGGTCGGGCTGCGGCCGTGCTGGACGCGGCCAGGGCGATAAGCTTCGCCGCTTGCGCCCAGCAATACATTGATTCGCACAAGGCCGGCTGGCGCAACGCCAAGCACGCCGCACAGTGGCCGGCGAGCCTCGACGTCTACGTCTATCCCGTAAGGACCATCGGCATGACGACCACGCCTGACAGCAGGCCGAGAACAGGCCAATTCCTGCCGGGTGTTTCCGGCAATCCCGGTGGGCGCCCTAGAGGTGTCGCTGAGATACGCGATCTTGCGCGCCAGCACACCAAGACCGCGCTCGATGCGCTGGCGGAAATCGCCACGGCCGGCAAGAGCGAGTCGGCGCGCGTCTCCGCGGCGGCGGCCTTGCTGGATCGGGGTTACGGTAGGCCAACCCAGCCTATTGCCGGCGACAGTGACGCTGATGCCATCAACCTCGCGATAGTCTCCAGCCACGAGGCCGCCATTCGGGCGATCGGAGAGGCGTTTAAAGTGATCGCCGCCGGCGCCAATGACGATGGCGATGGCTGATCTCAATCCGCCTACCATGCCGGGCGAGCTTGACCACTATGGTTCGATGGCGTGGTGCGAGATTTATCGTGCGCTGTCTGCCACGGGTCAGTGGGACCCCGAGCTTGGCTGGCGGTATGCGCTGCTGGCCTTCGGTGCCGGGATGTATTGCGGCGCGGCGATGAGCTGGCGCCGCGAAGGCTTGACGCCACCACACCTGCAAGCCGTGGCGATCAACGAGACACGGCAGCTGGTGCGGACCGGGTTATCGCAGCTGGGGTTGATCGAGCCGGAAGCAGCTGACGTCGACGAGCCGACGCGGGACGATCACCTTGACCCGGTTATCGCCGATCTGTGCGGCCTGACGAGTACGGTGCACTGACGGTTGAGCGATCAGCACTTCGAGACCAGGGCGCGGTGTCTTTGCCACCAACGCCCGCCTAGATGGCCTCGGCGGCGTTTCGCACCCGTGTCGCTATGTTCATAAGAAAGACCCCTGAGCTACGTGAATACCGCCGTGCCGTGCCTGATAACGAACGGCACCTGCCGGCGCACATAAGCTGTCCGCGATATCTTGAACCCCTTGCTCAGAAAGCAGCCCGTTCCGCGCCTTCGTGCGGATATAGCCGATGGGCGCCAAAAGTTCGGCAGCAAAGGCACGACTCGCTTGCTGATCGCGCGTGATTGCGGTGCTCACCAACCGAGAACCCTCAATATCACCGGCCCAGCCAAGGAACGCGCCGCGCGCGGCAGCAAAGCGTTGTTGCGGCTCTCGTTTGTCGAGAACTGCAAGATGCATGGTCGTTTCGCCCTTTTGCAACACTCCCCCGATCTGCGAGGGCCCGTCCCCGAGCGCCAAAATGCGTGGGTCTAGGTCGAGCTTCTCAAAGAAATGCTTACTGCCCTCAGGATCGCCATTAGAAATATGGAAATTTCCTCTGACCCGACCTGCTGCCTCACGCCCACGCTGCCAAGCATGTCTAAATGCGTCTGCCGGTAATGGCACCGCTAGCAAATCGGCCAAATTTATTTCCTTCGCCCCAGCCAGTGTCTCAAAGACGCCGGTGGTTAGGTTGGCAAGGGTATCCAGGGTTCTTTCGTCTGCGGCCTCGCATAAATCTCGAAGAATGTCTGGGGGCAGCCGATCTGAGGCGGCATCCAAGATATCATCGATACCTTGATGTTCATCATACGGAGAAAGGCCAAGCGCTCCGATTAACCGACAATATTGCTTCATATCATCAGCGGTCTGACTTACCAGCTCCCAACTTTCGTTCAGCGCATTAGCAGCGATGCCCTGACTGCGCAGCCTATCAAGAACCTGTTCGACAAAATGCCTGAAGGTCTGCGCCAGCGTACCGGTTTCCGTAACGTCCGAGATTTCAAGGAGAAAACGTAGGCGCGCAAACGCTAGTTCGGCAGCGTACCCGGTTACCTCGATTTTTCCGCCGGCCGGGCAAAACCACAAATCGGGCAAGGCAAACCCATTTCTGGCGGTTCCTAACCAGTGACGTTCCCGAAAGTCAAAATCATTTTGGAAATCTTCGGTCTTTGGTGTTTCGTACAATAGAGACCACCAATTTGACGCGATCCATTCCGCAATGTGATAAGTCGGAATGTATAGACGATCCCCTTCCATGCCGTGTTGCGTGCGATGACGCGTAGCGGACTCGTCCCCGACGCCGATGGACAATTGGCCTAAGCTTGAGTCAAGCAGCGGATGCCCCGTCTCCGGCGGCGCGCCCGGCCACTCAACATTGAATTCAACGGCGCCTGGCATCGTTAGAACCCCTTAGGCCACTCATCGCGGCTTTCCAGCGGAAACGCATGGTAGTCGCCGCCAACCTGATTAGACAGAACAGCTTGATATAAGGTTTCGCCGGCCAGGTGCCAAGCAAACCGTGGGAAATCGCCCTGCCAGTCGGACAATACTCGCCCCGAACGGATAGCCTCTTTGAGCACTCTTGTCGCCTCGCCCAAAGTCCAGGTGGCCGGACAGCGACTTGCCGGGGGCCAGGGCCGGCTAAGGGGAGGGCCCATAGGAGAGGCCGGCGATCGATGGTAGGGACTGCTTACATATCGCGCCGCTTCAGCCGCGCGTATTAGCGCCGTCGCCAAGTCATCCGGCGCGGCCATAACTTCCTTACGCCGCTTATTACGCAATCGCTGCGGCGCTCGACTTGGTTTTTTTAGGCCCATCGCGCGTGGTTTCCCCTATGTGTCCGCATCGTATCAGCCAAAAGCGCGAGCGCCGAGCCCCCCTTACGCCCGTCCGCGTCTCGTGCGCGCCTGATGGCCTATTTGGCTGCGGACGTGTGCGGCAGGGCTCCGGGCGTTTCGCGCTTGTAGCGGCTTCCTGCACGAGCTACAGCCAAGTTCCGACCAACTGTTCAACGTATCCGAGCACCATTAAGGACAGCCCAATTCCGCCGAAATATGACAGGTCAAGCCGCAGGGCCGTTTCCTCGCCGTTGATGATTAGGCCTCGCGCCAGGAAGCCAGCGCCGAGGATATCGAAGATCAGTCCCCCCGTCGTAACAACATGTGCGTAGTTCATCCTTGGGTTCCTCCCCCTGCGTCCGCCCCGTAATCGGCGCCTAGCATCACCCTTTCGCTGCCTCGCGGCGCGCAAAACCGAGATGACGGAGGGAACTTCCGCCATTTTATTGGTAATAACCTAGTGCTCTCAATGCAGTGTGAAATCAGGGCTGCATAGATCCCATACTTTGTCCCATGTTAGCTACCGCGCTGAGACGATTTTCTACGGCGCCAGGTAGCCCACATCGTTTAGCAGACGCACCAACGCCTCCTGTTGGGGACCATGTCCTTCGGACAGAAACGCGCTGACATCACTCATGGAGACTTGTCCGCCCGATGCTGCAATGGGCTGGTGGCGGACGCGCATCCCTTCGGTGTCCAGCACGAGGTACCACTGATCACCGTTCGAGCTTCGATAGACCGGGGTGATACTGGATAGCGGGGGCGCTGGGTCGAGGCCGGGCTGTTGCATGGGAATGCTCCGCCGGTGGGTCTTGCTGACTCGCTAGGCCGGTTTCCTGACATCTTTTTCGTGTGGCCCAATATAGGGGCCGCGCCATGCCTCCTTACCGGCACCATCCAACAATCGCACGTCCAGCTCGGCACTTGCCGACACGTTGGGATCGTCGACCCTTTGCGCGTGCTCCTTGGCGGCGTTTAAATCGGTGGCATCGAAAGTGCCAGCCGCCAACTGCTGATGACCACCGACAGGGACAATTTCAAAGCTCCAGCGCATTCGTCCGTCCTCCATCGGGTTCATTTGCCGATAAACGTCTGACGTGGGCATTCCTCCGGGGTGCGGATAGGCTTGCGTCCGCGATCGGTGAAGCGCCCCTTTCGCCCAGTTCAAAGGACGCAACGGCAGAATTTTCCGTTGCGTTGCCCATCGTGATATTTGCCGCCAGGCCCAGGCTCGTCACCAGCGCTCGGGTGAAAGTCACAAAAAGTCGTGGGCTGGCCAAGCCGCCTTCGCTCAGCGAATCAAGATGACCTCGCCGACAATGAGAACGGTCGCCCAGACGGCCCAAAGCACGAGTACGCGGGCGATGCGCCGTTTCTCGTTGGAGTGCACTCAAGGGCTCTCTCGGGGCCCTCACTGCTCAGGACCAGTCCGCGCACGAAGATAAAATAAACAAGGAGCGCGATCACCGCGAGGCCGACGACAGTAATCCACGTGCCATAGCCGCGGCGGTCCAAGCCAATGCGCTGCCCATACGCAAACATGAACACCAGGAACAGCAGGACTAAGAGCAGCAACGCGGGAAAGGCCATCAGTCAGTCTAGCAGGCGAAAAGCTCCCCAATCTGCCCTTTGCCGGACTCAGCCAGCATTCCAGACACGCGATCCACCAGTTCGGGAATGCTGACAGGAGCCGCCATAAATTCGCCAATCCCCACGGTGTGCTCCCGGTTTTCGGGCCGCGCGACGAATAGCACTTTGAGACTCGGTATTTTCCTGCGGCCCACACTTGCAAGCGACACTCCAGGCGGGGAACCCGGAGGAAAACTTACCCGCGTGATCAAAAGCTCGACAGTTGCTTCAAGGGCGTCAAACGCAGGCAATGAGGCAGCATAGGCCGTCACGTCGTAGCCCGCCGCACGGAGCGCTGCCAGGGCGGGTTCGCGAAAATCCGCATCGTCGTGAACCAGAAGAATGCGCGCCGGCATCGATGATCTTATTCATGCTATCGGCGCAAAGTCGAGATCGCGG
>JBBRIN010000091.1:0-9032 GCA_038221115.1 Tepidisphaerales bacterium | reverse complement strand
AGTGGCGTCAGCCTCTGTTTGCCACCGACCCGATGGCCTGGTGGGCCGCGCCCGCCGCGCGCATGGGGATGGAACTGGCGCAGGAGAATCATCCGTCCGCTATTTTCGTGACCATGTCGCCGTTCACCGCGGCGGAAGCGGGCATCGCGCTGAAGCACAAGACCGGCCTGCCGCTGGTGCTTGATCTGCGCGACCCGTGGGCGCTGGATGAGACGCGCATTTATTCGACGCGTTGGCACGCCCGGCGCGACTGGCGCAAGATGCACGAGGCACTCGCCGCCGCTGATTTGATCATCATGAACACGCCGGAGGCGGCGAAGGCCGTGGACAACGAGTTTGGTCGCGGCCGGCCGGACACCGCGCCCGGCCCGCGCCTCTCCGGCCGAACCATCTCCATCACCAACGGCTACGATGCTGAAGATTTCGGCAAGGGGACGCCCCAGCCGGCCGCGCCCGACGTGCTGCGTATCGTGCATACCGGCATGTTCCACTCCGAGTTGGCCGAGGTGTGGGATAAGGTGTTCGCGGGCGACGGTGTGCTCAACAAAATCAAGTACCCCCGCCGCCCCATCAACCTATGGACGCGCACCCCCCGCTACCTGCTGGCCGCCATGCAGCAGGTGATCACCGAGGGCCGCATTCCCAAAGACAAGCTGGAGCTGGTGCTGGTCGGTGAGGTATCGGAGGGAGACGAGCGCCTGATCCGTCAATCCCCGGTGTCGAGCAACGTAAAGTTACTCGGCTACCGGTCCCACGGTGAAAGTGTGAACTGGGTGGAATCAGCCGACGTCCTGTTTTTGCCGCTACACACGCCGAACGACGGCGGTCCTGCGCTGGTCGTTCCCGGTAAAACCTACGAGTATCTGGGGAGCGGCCGCCCGATTCTGGCGATGGGCCCGCCGGGGGATATGCAGAGCTTTGTGCAGCAGACGGGCAGCGGATTAGCCATACCTGGCGATGACGTTGCGAAGGCGGCCGAAGCGCTGGCAAAATTCTTCGATGCTAAACGTACCGGCCAGCAATTGTTCCATCAGGACCGCATTGCCGTCGCAAAATTTGAACGCAAGGAATTGACGGCTCGCCTCGCTGACGAGTTGAACCAGTTCGCCCAGCGCAAACTGTAACGTGGCACGGGTGGCTCGCCCGTGTTATTGATATTCCTCAGGAAGTAAAACGGGCGAGCCGCCCGCGCCACGACGTGACCCCCGACCAACCCCTCTCCCTCGCCATCGCCGTCTTCTGCAGCGTGCTTTGCTGGCTCCTGCCGTTGCGCACCGCGATCATCCCGCTGATGGCGGTCATGTGCGCCTACCCGACGAACATCATGGTGCCGCCGGCCAACCTGCAGCTGACCGTGCAGCGCGTCGTCGGTTTGATGCTTTTCCTTCGCTGCATTTCGTCGTCGGAGGCGAGGGAGAAATATCGCTGGACGATCGCGGACACCGGCGCGGTCATTTATCTGGGGCTGATGACGGTATCCCAGCTGATGACGACCGAGCCCGTCGCGGCGATCAACAGCAAGGCTGGGCTGTTCTTGAGTGCGCTGGTGCCGTATTGGTGCGTGCGGTTTCTGGTGATCGATCGGCCGAGCCTGTACGCGTTCATGCGGGGGATGCTCTGGATCTCGGTTCCGATGGTGGGGGAGGCCATCTATCAGGCTTATTTCGGCGATAGCCCTTATCGCATGATCATGCAGTACGGTCTGTTCTGGAAGGAGATTTCCGGCCAGTGGACCGAGCAGCGGCTGTTCATGGGCATGACCATGTTCCGCGCGGCGGCTCCGTTCATGCAGTGCATCATGTTCGGGTGGTTCTTCGCCATCCAAATCCCCTGGGCCACCAACTTGTTCTGGGAGCGCCGCTCGATCAAGTGGTGGGTCATCCCGTGGATGTTGCTTCCGGTCGGCACGATCGCGACTGTTTCGGCAGGGCCGATGATGATGGCGGGGCTCAGCTTCTTCGTCGCCGCGCTGTTCCCTTGGCGCCGGTTCTGGAGGATCGGCTTCGGCACCATCGCCGCCGCATATCTTGCTGTCACGATCGTCGCGAAGCGCGGGGTGATGGAGATCGTTGCCAGCTTCGGGTTCGATCCGGCCAGCAGTTATTATCGGGTCAACCTTCTCAACTTCACCCTTGGAAACGCGCCTAGCTGGAACAAGGGTTACATGAACCCGATGAAGGGCCATTGGATGGCGGGCTACGGCATCATTCCGAAGGTCTTTGACGACTACCACGATCTGTGCATCCAATGGATCTTCCTGGCGGTGACCAACGGGCTGTTAGGCACCGCGGGCTTTTACATTTTCGTGGTCGCGTGTGCCTGGTGCGTCTGGAACGCCAAAAAGCGCGCCAATACCATTGCGGACGAATGGCTCTGCTGGTCGCTGATGGCGATCCTCATCGGCTCGATGCTGGCGATGCAACTGGTGGCGCTGTTTGCCGAGATGTTCTTCCTGTACCACGTCTTCCTGGCGCTGATGGCCAACACGGTCGTGATCTGCGGCACGGAACAAACCGAACGACATGTCGGGGTGCTTGCGGAGCTGGGTGGCCGGCAAGTGCTGTTGCGCTACCGCCTGCGGCCGGGGCAGCGGCTGGCGATCGTCCGACCGGGAACGTGATTTTGGTCCCTCCTCACACTGAGATTCGCCAATTCCCACCCCTCTTGCCAAACTCGACACCCAAAACCGCCGATCTGATGTTTGTGGCACTGTCCGCCGCATAATTGCTGATATTATCGGGCCTGCACGGCCGATAACCTGATCGGCGTCCTTGTGTGTTTCGCAAGGGCACTGGGCAGGTGTTGTTATGGCACACACGGCAACGCAATCGCTTGACCACGCCGCGGCCGACCGCGCCGGCGCGCTGCCGACGATCGGCGAGCGCCTCGGGTCGCGCGAGAACAATTTCGACTTCATTCGACTTCTTGCCGCGTTCGCCGTCATCGTCGGCCATAGTTGGCCGCTGCGCGACGGTCACGTCGAGAACGAGCCGATGCGCCGCCTGAGCGGGTACTGCACGCTGGGCGAGGTGGCCATCGCGACCTTTTTCATCATCAGCGGGATGCTCGTGGCGCGCAGCTATCTGAGCGACCCGAGCCCACGGCGCTATCTTTTTAAGCGCTTCGTCCGCATCTTCCCCGGCCTCATCGCCTGCGTCGCGTTTTGCGTCTTGGTCATCGGGCCGATCTTCACGCACCTGCCGCTTCGCGAATATTTCTTCAATCGTCTGACGCTCCGCTTCACCCGAAACGCGCTGCTGATCCCGAATTATTTCGGGCTCCCCGGTGTCTTTAGTCAGTACCCGGTGACCGACCTGCGTTCCGCCGTCAACGGCTCGCTCTGGTCGCTGCCGATCGAGTTTCTGATGTACCTGATCGTGCTGCTGCTCGGCGCCACCCGGCTCCTTCGCCGGCAATGGTGCCTGGTCATCGTCGCATCGGCCATGCTTTTTGAATGGCTCGTCATCGAGCGCATCTCATTTGCGACGGCGGACTGGCAGATGTCGCACGCCGGGATCGTCGCTTTTGTCGATAAATATCGAATCTGGCTGGAAAACACCCCGCAGCTCGGATTTTTGTTCTTCGGTGGCACGCTCATGCTGCTGTACAAGGATTCGATCGTCCTGGACTGGCGGCTGTTCACGGCATGCCTCCTGGTCGTCGCCGCCAGCCTGCACACCAGCCACGGTTTTTTCCTGCTGAGCGTGTGCATGCCGTATCTGGTGATGTATCTGGCGTTTGCGAAGGTGCCGATCCTGACGCCGATCCTTCAGTCGGTGACCAAACGGGGCGATTTCTCTTACGGTGTCTACCTGTATGGGTACCCCGTGCAGCAGATGTTGCTGCGGACCCTGGGCGACCGCCTGCCGTTCCCGATTTTTATCGGGTTGTCGTGCCTGGGCGCGCTCATTCTGGCGTACTTTAGCTGGCACCTGGTCGAGAAGCCGTTTATGAAGCTTAAGAAGCGGTCGACGCACCCGGAGCCGCGGGGCTTTGTGCCGGTGATGACGGATCCCGTTCCTTCGCCCGCCGCGGAGGTGGAACACGCCGTCCGGCCGCCCGTCGGGTTGCAGCGGACGGCGTCGGTTATGCGACAGGTTGTTTTCTTTGTCTGAACAGCTCCCCACAAGTTCGACGGTGCCCGCGGAGGGCGGCCATGATCCCAACCCCGACGTCAGCATCCTGATCGTCAGTTGGAACGTGAAGGATCTTCTGCGCGACTGTCTGAAGTCGTTGAAGCAGGACGCGGGCAACGTGCGTTACGAGACGATCGTCGTCGACAACCAGTCAAGCGATGGCTCGCCCGAGATGATCCGGCAAGAGTTCCCCTGGGTCACGTTCGTCGAGCCGCACGCCAACCTGGGCTTCGGGCGCGGCAACAATCTTGCCTTCGAGAACGCCCGCGGCCGCTGGACGCTGCTCCTCAATCCAGACACCGTTGTCCTCGATCGCGCCATCGAAAAACTCGTTAGCTTTGCCGATGCACAGCCGAAGGCCGGTGCGGTAGGGGGGCGAACGCTCAAAGCCGATCTCTCTTTGGAGCGGAGTTGTGTCTGGGGCTCGCCGGGCCTGTGGCCGATGGTTTGCAAGAGCGTCGGTCTTCAGCTCATGTTCAAAAACAGCCGGCTGTTCAACCGCGAGGCGATGGACTGGTGGCCCCGAGATACCATCCGCGAGGTCGACGTCATCACCGGGTGCTTCCTGATGATCCGAACCGAGGTCTATCGAAAGACCGGCGGCTTCGACCCTCGCTTCTTCATGTACGCTGAAGAGGTCGACCTTTGTTGGCGCATCAAAAAGCTGGGGTGGAAGCTGATGTTCACGCCTGAGGCGCAGATCATCCACCTCGTTGGCGCGTCCGCCGCGAAGGCAAAACCGAACCGCCTCTATCACCTTCATCTCGCGCTTCTGAAGCTGTACCGCAAGCACTACGGCGACACCTATATGAAGGTCGCTAACTTTCTGATGTGGATGTTCTGCGCGACGCGGGTGCCGCTGATGTACGCGGCGATGGATCTTGGGCTGGTGAATGGAGAAGTCACGACAAAGGCTGATGTCTATCACCAGACGATGCAGAAGCACGTGAAGCTGTATCGCCGCCAGTTCCAGTCGGATTTCGACTGGGCATAAATTCATGACCCCCTTATTCCGTCAACTTCAGCGCCTTCAGGCCAAGAACGAGTTGATCCGCGTCGGCGTGATCGGCGCGGGTTTCATGGGGCGTGGCATCATTTATCAACTCGCGAAGATGCCCGGGATGTACCCGTCCCTGGTGGTAAATCGCACGCCGGAGAATGCGATCCAGGCCTATGAGCTGGCGGGCTTCAATCCCAAACATGTCCTGGTGAGCGACGATCCCAAAGCGTTATCCGCCGCCGTCGAAGAGAAGCGCCCCTGTGTCACTATGGTTGCCGAAATCGCCGGCACCGTAGCGGCCCTCGACGTCGTCATTGAAGCGACAGGGGCCGTGGAACTGGGCGCGCGGGAAGCCCTGAGCTGCATTCGCAACAAGAAGCATTTCGTCTCGCTTAATGCCGAAACCGACGGCACCGTTGGCTGCCTTCTCAAGAAGAAGGCGGACGAAGCAGGCGTCGTATACACCAACGCGGATGGCGATCAGCCCGGCGTCATCATGCGGATGTTTGACTACTGTCGCGGCTGCGGTTTTGAGGTCATTGCGGCCGTCAACTGCAAGGGCTTCATCGACATCCATGCGACGCCCGCCAGCATCATGGAATGGGCGATCAGGCAGAAGACCAGCCCGAAGATGACCTGCGCGTTCACCGACGGCACGAAAATGAACATCGAGCAGAATGTGGTCTGCAACGCGACAGGCCTCATCCCCGCGAGGCGCGGCATGTTCGGCGTCAAGACTGACCAGAAAAACGCGATCAAGGATTTTGAAGGGTCCGGCGCCCTGGGCACGGCGCGCGGTATCGTCGATTACACGCTCGGGGGCGACTTCGGCGGCGGCATCTTTGTCATCGCACGGGCCGAGCACCCGCAGATGGTCCACCCGTATCTGAAGTATCTGAAGATGGGCGAAGGTCCGAATTACCTGTTTTTTCGGCCTTATCACCTCTGCCACATTGAGACGCCCCTGTCGGCGGCCGAAGCTGTACTGTATAAGGAGCCGACCATCGCTCCCATGGGCCGCCCCGTGGCGCACACGATCGCCATCGCCAAACGCGATCTCAAAGCCGGCGACGTACTCGACGGCATCGGCGGCACCAATCAATACGGCCAGGTTGACACCGTCTGGAACTGCCGCGGCATGCTCCCGATCGGGCTGGCCGAGGGCGTTCGTTTGGTCCGCCCGGTGAAGCAGGACGAGGCGATTCCCATGGACGCGGTTGAACTCGATGAGACGAAGCTCTTAACCAGACTTTGGCGCGAGCAGGAGAAGATGTGATGTTCAACGCCGCCTGAAGCGCGGGCGGCATGTCATTCTGAGGGAGCCTCAGGCGACCGAAGAATCTGGCCGAGCATTAGGTCACGCAGATTCTTCGGCGTACCTCAGAAGGACACCGGAGGACGCAAGCTTCGTGGAGCAAGTGCAATGATCCAGAGAATGTTCCGATCCGTGAGCGACAAGAGCCGCCAGCGCAAGCTGGACCTGTTCTATCGGCTCTTCCAGCCCACGCCGCAGCAGACCATTCTCGATCTCGGCGGTGAAGCATCGCATCCCGATCAGCCCAATCTTCAATTGCTCAGCAGCTACGAGCACCGCCGCAATCTCACCCTCGTCAATCTGTTTCTCCCCGACGTCAAGCGCGCCACCGATGTGCTGCCCGGACTCAAGGCCGTCTGCGGGAACGGCTGTCAGCTCCCTTTTGAAGACAAGCAATTTGACATCTGCTACTGCAATGCCGTCATCGAGCATCTGTTCTCGCGCGACAACCAACAGCAGTTCGCCCGCGAGATCATGCGCGTCGCCAAGAGCTGGTTCGTCACGACGCCCAACCGGTGGTTTCCCTTCGAGCCGCACATGCGCCTGCCGGGGATCACCTGGCTCCCGCGCCCGTGGCAGCACGGTATTGGCAAGACCTATTCGTATCACCACATTCAGCGCAAATACATCAGCGGCACCGACTGGAGCGAGATCCGCCTGCTCAGCCGCGGAGAATTGCAGGAGCTGTTTCCCAACTCGCGCGTCATTCGCAACGGTACGCCTGGCTGGACGCCTACGTTCATCGCCGTCGGCGGCGAGGTGTTGCAGGATAAACCATCGAAGATCGAACAGTCTCCGTTTCGCGGAACCACCACGCTGGCCGCCTGAGTGAGAAGGAGAGTACGCATGAAAGGAATTCTACTTGCAGGCGGCGCCGGCACGCGGCTGTATCCGCTGACCCGCTGCATCAGCAAGCAACTGCTGCCGGTGTACGACAAGCCGACGATTTATTACCCGCTGTCCGTGCTGATGCTCGCGGGTATCCGCGACGTGCTCATCATCAGTACGCCGCGCGATCTGCCGCGCATTCAGGACCTCTTCGGCGACGGTTCGCAGCTGGGCATGTCGATCGGTTACAAGGAGCAGGCCCAGCCCAATGGCATTGCTCAGGCGTTCGTGCTCGGCGCCGATTTCGTCGGCGACTCCCCCGTCTGCCTCATCCTTGGCGACAACATCTTCTACGGCGCCGACCTGACGAACATGCTCGAAGACTCGGCCAAGCTCAAAACCGGCTCGCGCGTGTTCGCCTACCAGGTGAAGGATCCCGAGAGGTATGGCGTCGTCGAGTTCGACCAGAAGTTCAAAGCGCTCAGCATCGAAGAGAAGCCTAAACAACCCCGGAGCAACTGGGCTGTGACCGGGCTCTATTTCTACGATTCGTCGGTCGTCGATATCGCACAGAACCTCAAGCCCTCGGCTCGGGGGGAATACGAGATTACCGATGTCAATCGCGCCTACCTGGCGAAAGGCACGCTCCAGGTGCAGTGCATGGGCCGGGGCATTGCCTGGCTCGACACCGGAACCTACGACTCGCTGCTATCCAGCTCCGTGTTCGTCCAGACGCTCGAAGATCGCCAGGGCCTGAAGGTCGCGTGCATCGAGGAGATCGCCTTCGCCCAAAAATTCATTGACGCCGCCGGACTCCGCAAACTCGCCGATCAAGCCGGCAAAAGCGACTACGGCCAATATCTTTACCGCGTGCTAAAGGACGCCGGCGTCAACTAACACCCACCAACTAACAACGACTCAAATGCGCACCATCCTCGTCACCGGCGCCGCCGGCTTTATCGGTTCCAACTTCGTCCGCATGCTGATCGAGCGCCGCGAGCGCGTGAAGCTCATCGCTTTCGACAAGCTCACCTACGCGGGCAACCTCGCCAATCTCCAGGACCTGCTCGACGACGAGCGCCTGGTCTTTGTCAAAGGCGACATTTGCGATCCCAAGACTGTCGAAATGGTCTGGGACGAGCACGGGGTGAAGGAAGTCGTCCATTTCGCCGCCGAGAGTCACGTCGATCGCAGCATCCTCAGCTCCGCCCCGTTCATCCACACGAACGTGGTCGGCACGCAGGTGCTTCTCGATACCGCCAAGGCGAAGAAAGTCGACAAGTTCCTCCAGGTCAGCACCGACGAGGTCTATGGCACGCTCCCCTACGACAAACCTGAGATCAAATTCACTGAAACCACGCCCCTGGAGCCGAACAGTCCGTACAGCGCCAGCAAGGCCGCCGGAGATTGCCTCGTGCGGTCCTACTTCCACACGCACAACATGCCGGTGCTGACGACGCGGTGCAGCAACAACTACGGCCCGTATCACTTCCCCGAAAAGCTCATCCCCCTCTTCGTTACCAACCTGATGGAAGGCAAAAAGGTGCCGCTCTACGGCGACGGGCTCAACATCCGCGACTGGCTTTACGTCGAGGATCATTGCGAGGCGATCTGGACCGTCTTGAACAAAGGCCGGTTCGGCGAGGTTTACAACATCGGCGGCAATAACGAGATCACCAACCGGGTGATTACCGAGACGATCCTGCGCGAGATGAACAAGCCGTGGGACCAGTTCGTGCAATACGTGAAGGAC
>JBBRIN010000090.1:0-9037 GCA_038221115.1 Tepidisphaerales bacterium | reverse complement strand
GACCTACGAGCAACAGCTCGATTCTCAAAAGCACTGGGCACTCCAGCAGGGCAGCATGCATTTCGAGGAGAAGAGCGCCGTCCACGTCTCACTGCGGAAGATCGCCCAGAAGCTAGACGCCCTGGGCATTCCCTATGCGATCGCCGGCGGCATGGCCCTGTTTGCCCACGGGTTTCGCAGATTCACCGAAGACGTCGATCTTCTCGTGGACCCCAATGGCCTCGCGGCAACCCATCAGCACCTCGATGGCCTTGGATACGTCCCTCCGTTTCCCGACAGCAGGCAGCTCCGGGATACTGAGACGGGGGTGCGGCTCGAGTTCATCGTCACCGGCCAATTCCCCGGCGATGGAAAGCCCAAGCCGGTCGCCTTTCCCGACCCCGCCACTTCCTCCGTCACAATCGACGGGGTCCGCTATCTGAAGCTCCCGACGCTGGTGGAGCTGAAGCTGGCGAGCGGCATGACCAACCCTGGCCGGCTTAAGGATCTGGCCGACGTGCAGGAGCTGATTCGTGTCCTGAACCTTCCGGCTGACTTCGCAGATCAGCTTCACCCCTACGTCCGGGCAAAATTCGGTGAGCTTTGGCAAGGCCTGCACGATAATTCGGCGGACCCGTCGGCCGAAGGCGCGAAGTGAGCTCATTCAGATTCGCGCGACGACGATGAAGCAATCGCCTGAGCGCGCTGCCCCCGCCGGCCCCGAACGATGAGCTTATCGTGCCGAATTGGTTGATTGCGGCTGGCTTTGTCGCCTGGCCGGCATTGCGGTTCTGGAAGATGTGGCGACGGGAAAGAGTCCATGCTTTAGGCTGCTGCACGATGTGCGGGTATGACCTGCGCGCCACGCCAGATCGTTGCCCTGAATGTGGAACCGCCACACCGGTCAGGGGAGGCGAGGAAGGGCGCAAACGAAAGGCGTCACCTCAACGGTGACGCCCATTGAGCTGATCGAGAATCATCGGCGCCTGCGAATCGACCGTTACTCCGCCGTCCCCAACCCCGCATCCATCACCACACCGTCCCTCGAGGAGGCGACACCCGGCACCAGCCTGCGATATGTGTCCGGCTCGCGGTCCCGCAACTGGTCCATCGTCAATCCGCGCGCGAGGTAACGGCCCTGCTCGTCCTGTATTGAGACAAGCGGTTGGCCCGAAGGTCCCGCATTGACGGTCAGCGTTTCACGTCGTCCAACCAGCCGCACGATCACGGGGCACGCGGCCAGCTGCGCCTCCGCCCCCTCGGCTGACGCCGGTGAATTTGGAACGCTGAGGTTCGCGGGCGTTGCCGAACATCCCGCCAGCAAAACTATCCCGAGCCCGAGCACGTTTAGCCTGCTTGCCATGGGAGACCTCCACCCACTTATCGGCCAAGCTCGAACCGACAATTACCTCATCGCATTTATCAGACGTGGATACGCCCTTGGCGCCCGGTGCTTGCGGGTTGCTTAAATCGAACCGCACAAAAAACTTCATTCGCCGGCCTTCCTCCCGGTCTTTGCTGCCTTCGCCGCCGCTTCCGCCACCGCGGCCGGCCGCGCGTCCTTGTACTGGTCGAGCCCCGCTTGCAGCACTTTTGCCGCCATGGCGGCATCCCCCGTGAGGGCGCTGACCTGGAGTGCCTGCTTCTCGTCAATGTCCCTGGCTAAGTCGTAAAACCGGCCATCGCGGTAGAGCTTGAACTTTTCATTGGCGGCAAACTCCCCGACAAAGGCGCCCCATGGGCCATACCAGGAATAGTACCAGTCGCGGGGACTACCCTTCTCACCCATCGCCTGCGGGAAAAACGTTCGTCCGTCGAGCTTCATCTCGGGCGGGATCGCAACCTTGGCCGCATCGCACATCGTGGGAAGGAAATCGGTGCTATCGACAAGGTCGGAGCAGGCGCGGCCACCGTTGATGTGGCCGGGCCAGTTCAGAACAAGTGGGACATGCATGCCGGCGTCGGTCATCTTGCCCTTGGCGCCGATCACCAATTTGTCGCCCATCATCGATCGGACGCCGGCGCCGGTGCCGTTGTCGCCGAGGAAGATCACCAGCGTCCGTTCGCGGATGCCCGTTTCATCAAGCGTGGCAATTACTTTTCCGATCAGCTTGTCCATGTACTCGACCATGTCCTTAAAGTGCTCGGGCTTGTGATGCACCCCCTCGCCGATGGCCTTGGGATCCCAATCTTTACTGTCGGGCGTGGGCTGGTAAGGGGCGTGCGTCAGCACCATCGGGTAGTAAAGGAAGAATGGCCCGTTCTTCCTGCGGCGAATGAAGTCGAGCACGTAATCGCTCACGACATCAGGGCCATACTCGCCGTTGTTGAAGTCTTTGGCCTGCCCGTTTACCTCAAGCCCGGGATTGGCATAGCGCGGCGGCCGCCGGAGATGCTGCCACAGACAATACTCGTCGAAGCCAAATGCCTTTGGCAGGTTCGCATCGCGGCCGAGTTGCCATTTGCCGGCCATGCAGGTGACGTAGCCGGCCTTTTGGAACGCGTTGCCAAAGGTGATCGCATGAGGATCCATGTGGCCGAAGTCGACATAATTCCGAATGTTATAGAGCCCCGTCATCAGCTGCGTGCGCGTCGGCGTGCAAAGGGGTTGGACGAAACAGCGATCGAAGCGCACGCCGGAGGCGGCTAGCTTGTCGACCACGGGCGTGCGGTATGAGGTGCCACCGTAGGCGCCGATCGTTTCGTAACCCAGATCATCAGCCAGGATCAGCACGATATTCGGTCTGGTGGTGTCAGCGGCGCAGGCCGGGAACGCAATCGCTGCTGCGACGATGACGAGCGACAATATTATGTGTTTCATGGGACTCCGGATTTTATTTGTGTGCTTTCGTTCAGTCTTCGTCGTCGCGTGGATCGACCTCCACCGAGGTCACATGCTTGGCTCGCCGCCACCACCCGTGTCGCGCAACTCGCCGAGGCGGTGGGTGGTTGCCCACTGACTGCAATACCAGCCAGGAGTGCCGCCGTCGCCAGGATGAAATGGCAACCCATGCCAGGAGGGGCGTCGCCAGCCAGAACGGGCTGTAGTCCTCATCGTATCGCAGGACGTAAGCGACGCCGAGCTGGTGAAACGGGTCGTCGGCTCGCCGGCTAAAGTGTAAACCCGGCGCGATGTGCCGCCGACCGGCGATGGGTTCGGGGCCGACGACGTACAGCACTTCATCACCCGAAACGATCAGGCGATCGGCACTAAAGAGCCACGCGACGCGAATATTGCGCGGCTCGAAGACGAATTGCGCGCCAGCGCTGGATCCTTCGCTGCCGAAGAGACACGAGACGTACCAATGGCGGGCTGGCCAGCCGGCGCCGTATGCCAGCGCGATCAGCAACAGGCAAGCGGCCAGGCAAGCCAGCGACAATCTCGATGGAACGAATCGACGGTTCTGCATCTCGACGACCAACTCTGAATCACAACGTTGAGCGAGTATACCCAATCGCATCGTCCTGGCCTTCTACCTGCGCTCGATCAGGCGCGTATGATGGACTGCGCCGGCTGATTTCTGTGTGACGCCCGGATCAAATCGCCTCGACACATGCTGCCCAGGGACCTCGCTCTTTACGAACTCGACCGCCGCCGGCTGCCGGGGTGGCCCGCGGCACCGCTGCTTCGCCCGCGCCCCGAGCGGCTGGATGATCCGCGTGACGCCGCCCTCGCCGAGCGGATCCTGTTCGGCACGATCCAAAACCTTCTGCTGCTTCAGAACCTGATTCACCACTATTCAGGCCGCAACGCCAAGAGCATCGATCCGCTCGTGCAGAAGATTCTTTCGCTGGCGCTATATCAACTCCGCTTCCTGGAACGCATCCCGCCATCCGCGGCTGTGAATGAAGCGGTGAATCAGGTGAAGCGCTTCGGCCGGTCGAAATCGGCGGGGTTTGTAAACGCAGTATTGCGGAAGGCAACGCGAGAATTGCCGCCTCCCTTGCCCGATCGTCAGGCAGAACCGGCGCAGTACGCGGCACTGGCGCTGTCGCATCCGCCGGAGTTGTTTGAGCGGTTGCGCGAGCTCGTCGGGGCGGAAGAGGCGTTGGCGCTGTGTGAGCATGACAACCGCGAGCCACCGCTGATCGTGCGCCTGGCGCCGGGGGCGACGGAGCGGGAACTTCAGTTGGCGGGATTGATGATACGCCCTCACGAGCGCGAGGGATGTTTTGTCATCGAGGGCGCGAAGCGATCTCACCTGGCTGATCTCGCGCGGCGGGGAATTGCACAGGCGCAAGATCCGACCGCGGTGGCGGTAGTCGCCGACGGTTGTCCGATTGAGCCGGGGTGGGTGGCGCTGGATCGGTGCGCGGGCTTGGGAACCAAGACGCTGCAACTATTGGAGCGAGTAGGGCAGGGGGGTCGGGGGGGTCGAGTCGTCGCCGTTGACCCGAACCCGATACGGTCGCGCACGCTGCAATCCCTGCTCGCCGAACGCGGGATCGCCAACGCCGCCGTCTATGAGGCGTCGTTCCTATCGAACGTGCCCGAGCTGAAAGAGGTGAGCTTTGATCTGGCTCTTGTCGACGCGCCTTGCTCGAACAGCGGCGTTCTGGCGCGGCGGCCGGAAGCGCGGTATGCACAATCCAAATCGGCGCTCCGTTCGCTGGCTCACCTTCAATCGACGATTCTGGCGGATACCGCGTCGCACGTTCGCCCCGGCGGCTTCCTCGTTTACAGCACCTGCTCGATCTGGCCGGAAGAAAATCGGGGACAGATCGAACGGTTTCTCGACAAACGTGCGGATTACACGCTAGTGACTGAGAAGGCGACCCTGCCGTCGCTGAGCACCGATCCGACGCGGTACCACGACGGGGGCTACTGGGCAAGGCTGCAACGAAGTCCAAATGAGCCCGTCACGAGTTAAATACTTTATTGACACTACTCTTGGACACGCCGTAAGCTTCACTACAAGCTCAGCCGTGCGGAGCCGCGTAACAATGCGTGCGGCTCAAATCGAAGTTCTGAAACGACCGCGAGGTACACGTGGAATCACCCGCTCACACTCGATCCGCCAATCATTATGCCGACGCCCCTCCGTCAGCGGCAGCGCCGCGCGAACAAGGTTTTGGCACCGGGTTGTACGCCGTTGTCCTGGTCCTCGCCGCGGCCATCTTTGGTGTGGGGATTTATCTGGCGGCGCAGAGGCAGGGCTGGGCCATGCTCGCGGCGGGATCGGCCTCGGTCGTCGCCGTGCTCATCACTTGGCCGATCGCCGCGGCGCTGGGGCATGGCCGTGCTGCTGAAGCGCGGCTCCAGCAGGAACTGTCGACGACGCTCGCCGAGCGATTGCAGCAGATCTCCGTCATGCTCAACGTGATCACCGAACAGCAGATGCTCTCCGATCGCGCCAAGCAGGTGGCGTTTCGCGACAAGGACCGCGACGCGCTTCGCCGGGCGATCAAAGAAGACCTGGCCCGGCGCGACTTTGAGGGCGCACTGGTCCTCGTCGATGAGATGGAGCGCGTGTTTGGTTATCGGCAGGAGGCGGCGACCTTCCGCGATGAGATCAACGATTATCGACAGGAACTGCTGCGCCGCGAAATCGTTGGCGCGACTGCTCAGATCGACACGTTCTGCCGGCAGGAAAAGTGGTCCGAAGCCCTTCGCGAGGCGGAGCGCCTCAGCCGCATTTATCCGGGCAGCGAGCAGGTGCAGCACCTTCCGCAGGACATCGAGACCCGCCGGCAAGGGACCAAACGCCAATTGCTGGACGCATTCAATGAAGCCGTCGCGCGCAAAGATGTCGATGGCGGCATCGAGATCCTCAAGAAGCTTGATATCTATCTGACCCGCACCGAGGCCGAGCAACTTCAGGAAGCCGCGCGCGGCGTCTTCAAGGAAAAGCTCAACCAGCTCGCGGCGCAGTTCACGCTTGCGGTGCAGGACCGCAAGTGGGCCGAGGCGATCCGCGTGGGCGACATCATCACCCGCGATTTCCCCAACAGCGGCATCGCCCGCGAGGTGCGCGAGAAGATGGACACCCTGCGCACCAAGGCCGGTGAACCGGAACTGGCCCGCGCGTGAGCGCCCGCCCGCTCCGGCCGAACGGTCCGATGTTTCACGTCCTAATCATTGGCGCCGGCCCCGCTGGTTCTTTGGCCGCCATTCTCCTGGCTCGCCACCGCTGGCGGGTCACCCTCATCGAGCAGCATCCCTTTCCACGCCACAAGGTTTGTGGCGAATGCCTGAGCGCGCTGGGTCTGGACGTACTCCGCCGGGCGAACCTCCTGGGGTGCCTCGACATACTTAAGCCGGCCCGTCTGGTGCGTGCGGCGCTTCATGCGCCAGATGGATCGACCGTCAGGGTACCGCTGGCTACGCCGATGTGGGGATTATCGCGCGCGGCACTGGATGCAGCGCTCCTGAATCAGGCCCGCGCGGTTGGAGTGACGGTTTTTCAGCCGGCGCGGTGCGAGTCGCTTCGCCCCACGGACCTTGGTGTAGAGGTCGGCGTTCGCGACCTTTCAACCAACCAGCTAACGGAATTTACCGCGCAGACGGCGCTGCTGGCTGACGGAAAGGGAGCCTTGCTGCCCGCGCGCCCTCTGGCGACGACGGATTTTGGAATGAAGGCTCATTTCCGGCAGGTCTGTGCGTCGCGCGACTCCATCGAATTATTCGGCGTGTCTGGCGGTTATGGCGGCGTCGCACCGATCGAAGGAGATCGTTGGAACGCCGCGTTCAACGTGCCGGCGGCTCGAATTCAGCGCAGCCGCGGCGATCTGGATCGCCTCTTCGACGAAACTTTGTCAACTAACCCGGAGCTGCGCCGCCAATTCAGCCGCGCCGTGCGCGAAGGCGATTGGCTGGCAGCCCCTCTGCCTCGCTTCGCCGTTGCTCCCGCTTGGCCCGATCACGTCATTCCGCTGGGCAACGCCGCGGCGGCGCTGGAGCCAATCGGCGGCGAGGGGATCGGACTGGCGCTTCGAAGTGCAGAGCTCGCGGTGGCGTCGCTGCTGGAAGAGCCGCGGGCCGCAACCCGGCCGGCGCTGCGCCGGTCGTTCGCCGGGCTCTGGCAAACGCGCCGCGCCGCATGCCGATTCGCCGCCCGAATGCTCTCTTCACCCACCTTTGCATCGCCGGCCGTACAGTTCATCGCCAGCAACGAAGCCCTGGCCGGTGTCGCGATGCGGCTGATGGGAAAGCCGGCGACCATTTGATCCAGCATCTCGTTTCGCGGTCCCCGTGATAGGAATAAGCCATGCGCGTCGTTTCTCTGCTCGTGCCGTGGTTCCTCCTGGGCTGCGCCGGCGATCCGCTTCGCTTCCCGGCCAAACCCGCGCTGATGACCGAAACCCAGATCGCCTATTCCGTGCGCGGCGCCAGCGACTTCGCGCTGCTCCCCGACACCCGCGCGGGCATGCCGGCCGGCCGGCTCAACGTGCTTGCGTACGACGACGACGGCGACGGCCGATGGGACCGCCTCTATCGCCTGAGCGATTACCCGAATGACGAGGTTCCGCACCTCATCATCCTCCTCGACTCCATTCCATACCAGGCCGTCAAGGATCGATATGACCGCGGCGATTTCCGGTTCTTCGATCCGCCGCAGAAGTTGATCGGGCCGTTCCCGTCTCTCAGCGAGCAGATCTTCACGCGCATTCTTCACGCGCCGCCGCTGCCGGGCATGACGGATGATTATTTTGACAAGCAACGGAACGCGATTCGGCCCGGGATCGTGCAGCGCGCCCGGGGCTATCACCAGCCCTGGGAGTATCGGAACAACTACAGCGCCAAGTACTGGGAGGGCGGGCTCTCGTATGTCGATCCGCGCGACTGGTTTCACATCGAGCTCGCCCGCGCGAAGAAGGCGCTGGATGAAAGCCCGGATCGCGTCACCGTGGTCTACTTCGTCAGCGCGTCGGCCATGCTCTGCCGATACGGCCGGCCCGGGCTAGACGAAACGCTCGATGCGATCCAGCGGTTGTGTCTGCAATTATTGTACGAGCGCCAGGGCGCTCTGAAGATTTCCATGTTGGCCGACCACGGTCACAACCTCGTCTCGTCAACGAATGTCGTGCTCGACGACACGCTGAAGCAGGCCGGCCTTCATCCAACGACGTCGCTCCGCGAGCCAAACGACGTGGTGCTGGAGATGGATGGGCTCGTGACATACCTCGGAATCCACACGCACTGCGCCGCCAAGGTCGCCAACGCCGTGCTGCGCCGCCCGGAGTTGGATCTTGCCACCTATCAGGCGGGTGATCGGGTGATCGTCCGCAGCGCCGCCGCCACCGCCGCAATCGAGCGCCGCGGCAGCCGATTCCGTTACACATCAGAAGCCGGGGACCCGCTGCACTACGCCGCGATCGTTGCGCGGCTTCAATCGGAAGCCAAGGCCGACGCCGATGGTTTTGTCGAGGACATCGACTGGTTCGCCGCCACGCTGGACGCCGACTACCCCGACGGCCCGCGCCGGCTATGGGAGGCATTCCACGGGCTCTCCGTCAATCCCCCCGACGTGATGCTCACCTTCCACGACGGCTACTGCTGCGGCAAAGGCTGGCTGGAACACTTCATCCACATGGCCTCGACCCACGGCAGCCTGAACCAGGTGAACACGGCGACTTTCCTCATGTCGATGACCGGCCGAGTGACCAAGCCGCTGCGCAGCGGCGATGTGCTGCCGACACTGGAGCCGGGGTATAGCCTGCCGATCCGCATGAGCCGGTAGAGTTGCTGATCGCGAAGAAGGTCCAGGATTTGATTGCTCGAATAAGGTGCGGGAAAGTAGCATATTGAAATGTCAAATCCGCAATTGCTGTCACAGGTTCTACAGCTCACTCCGGCAGAGCGGTTGGAATTGATCGAAGACGTCTGGGATAGCATCCCAAACACCTTGGAATCCCTTCCATTAAATGACGAAATCAAGAGTGAACTTGAGCGGCGTCTGGCCGATCACCGCCGAAATCCGACTGCTGGCTCGTCCTGGGAAGACGTCAAAGCCCGTCTGCTCGAGCGAAAATGAGCCGCGAACTCAGTATCAAGTCCGAAGCGGAGGACCCGACTAAAACTGCGCTCCCAGCAACCACGGCGCAAACTCCTCATCCC
>JBBRIN010000089.1:0-9112 GCA_038221115.1 Tepidisphaerales bacterium | reverse complement strand
CTCTTCTCCTGAGCCCCGAACCCCGAACCCTTAACCCTCCTCGACCTACAGTGAGTTGATGGACCAGCGCCCGGAGATCGAGCAGGCGATCGCCCGCGCGATGGATGTCCACCGCGGCAAGCATGGGCAGGAATTGTTGCGGGCGGCGCTGCTTCTGTGCGACTGGCCGGGGAGCCGGACGCTGGCGATCCTGCACACTGCCAAGCACGGCGGCCAAAGCCCGATGGTTCGCCGGTTGCAGCAGCCACCGGCCAGCGAGCACGTCGAGGCCTTTCTTCTCGGCGCCTCGCACGGGCAGCTCCGCTCGCACTTCGGCACCGTTTTTTCCCACATCGACGAGGCGCCGGTCCTCGATGCGTTGCTCCGCAAGACGCATTGGACCAAGGACCACCAACTGCAACTGTGCGTCCATCAGGTGTCGCGCGGCAAGTGGTGGGGCGATGCCGAGCTGATGCACGATGTGAGCCGGCGCGATCCGACCGACGCCGCGCGCGTGGGAGAGTGGATCGCGGTGTCGGGCATCCACGATGTGATGCAGGATGAGCGGCTGGAAAAGATCCGCCAGTACGTCGGCGATAATTTTGAGGCCAAGCTGCGTCTGTTGCGCATCGCGCTTCGCCGGCCGCGCCGCGGGGCTTCGGTGCAGTTGCTTCGATCATTCCTGGCCGATCCCGATGAGCGGATCGTGCGGATCGCCGCGCGAGATATCGTGCGCCGCCGGCCGCCCGATTTTGAAAACATGCTGCTGCAACTGATGACCGGCGCGCCCGAGAGCATTCGTCGGGTCGTCGCCCGCTCGATCGGGCAGACGGGCTTCGAGCATTTCTGGCAGAAGTTCGATTACCTCGATCGCTCGACCCGCAAGAACGCCGGCAAGGCGATGATCAAGGTTCTGCCCGATGCCGTTCACCGCCTCGGCCGCAAGCTGCTCCTTGGCCCGCTGAGCGAGCGCCTCAAGGCGATGCAGGTGACCTACGAGCTGGACCTTGCGCTCTCGCTTCGCCCCGTCCTGATGCAGCTATGCACCGACCCCAACGCGCGCATTCGCTCCAAAGCAGTCGGCGTGCTCGGTGAAGTCCCCGCCGCCTCCGACACGATTCTGGATCGCGTCCTCCAGGACAGCGACCCGCGCGTGCGCGCCAACGCCATCGAGGTGCTGGAGGCCAAGCAGAAAACCGAATACCTGCCATTGCTCGCCCAGCGGGCGCGGGCCGCCAACAGTCGAGAGCGCGCCAACGCCATCAAGGCGATGCACCGCATGAAGGTGAAGACCGCCACCACCTCGCTGCACGCGATGCTCCAGGATGAGCGTCCCGAGCACCGCATCTCGGCGATGTGGGCGCTAAAACAGATCGGCTGGTGGCAACTGCTGGCCGACGTGGGCCGGCTCGCCAAATCCGACGCCAACCTGCGCGTCCGCCGCTATGCCCTGGGCGTTCTAAAAGGTGTCGCCGAAAGCCTTCAGGCGAGAAAGCTCGCCCAGCAACAACCACCACCGCCCCAGGCAAAAGCCGGCTGAACCACAGGATCCGCAGATGTGCTTCCTACTCACTCTCACCCAGGAAGAAGTCTTCAAAAGCATTTCCGACAACGTCGGTCAGGGCGGCGGAAGTGATTTGAGCGGCCGCACCTTCTTCGCCATCCTGTTGGGCGTAGCCGGTGTGATCATGCTCATCTCGCTGTTTAACCTCCGCCGCAAGCGCGAGGCGGTTCCCAAGGCGGTGAATCACCCGGGCCGGCTGCTCAAGGAGGTGATGAAGCAGATCCCCCTGAAGCCGGTCGAGCTCAAGCAACTCAGGCTGCTGGCTGAAGCCGAGAATGACGCCGGCGCGCCGCTCCAAAGCCCGCTGACGTTCCTGCTCTGCCCTTCCGCCTTCGCCGCGGCGATGCGCGCCGGCCGAGTGAAGGTCGACCGCAAGGTGATGGCGGGCCTGGCCAAAAAGATGGGGCTGGTGACGAAGGCGGACAAAAACGTCAAACGTCAAGCGTAATGCGTAAAACTAACGGGCACGGACGGTTTCCAACACCGGCTTGCCCGTCTCCGTTACAAAGAAGACGAGCAGCTTGGCGCGCTCCGTCTGGCTCGCATTCTCCGACACCCGATGCACCTGCCCGGGCCGTTCCCACCACGATTCGCCCTGCCTGTATGTCCGCACCGGCCCCTCGTCCAATCCGCACAGTACCGCGCCCTCCAGCACGTAAACAAACACCGCGCCCGGATGCCGATGCGCCGGCGTGCGAACCCCCGGCGGGTACTCCACCGTCAACATCCGCACCTCGCGCCCGCTTCCTTCAGGCAGCGTCTCGGTCATCAACGTCTTCACCACCGAATGCGCGCTGCTTTCCACCGAGTACGAACGTGCATGCGCCATGCACCCGCCACAGCCGAAGGACAGACACACCAACAGCGTCACCCTTGCCATGCTCTTCATTTTGAACTCGCACCGTTCCCGGCGATTACAAGCCGTCAGCGTAACGTGTTAGTGTGATCGAGCCCGCCAAACCGCCGGTTGCGCGCCCCGAATCCATGAATTGCCGCGTGCAGCTCCGGCACGTCGAAATCGGGCCAATACTTCTGGCTCACCCATAGCTCGGCGTAGCTGATCTGCCACAGAAGATAATTGCTGACGCGCATCTCGCCGGCAGTACGAATAAGCAAATCCGGATCGGGCATGCCCGCCGTGTAGAGGTGATTTGAGATCGTGTCCTCGGTGATGTCGCGCGGGTCCATTTCGCCGAGCTTCACCTTCATCGCGATGGTGCGCACCGCGTCGTTGATCTCGGCCCGGCTGCCATAATTCAGCGCCAGCACCAGCGTCAGGCCGGTGTTGCCCCTGGTCAGTGCAAGTGTTCTGTCCACCTCTTCCAGCACCGGGTCGGGCAGTTGATCGGTGCGGCCGATCTGCCGGAACTGGATGTTGTTCTGCATCATCGTCTCGCGCTCCTGCCGCAGGTAGTCGATGTACATCTGCATCAGGAACGAGACTTCTGCCGGCGGGCGCTTCCAGTTTTCAAGGCTGAACGAATAGAGGGTGAGGAAATCCGGCCCGCCGTACACTTTGCGCATCTCCGCGCACTCGGTGACGATCTTACGGACCGTTCGCGCCCCCTCCTGATGCCCGAGCACGCGCTCGAGCCCGCGCTCGACGGCCCAGCGCCCGTTCCCGTCCATGATCACCGCGATGTGCCGCGGCATCCGATCGCGCTCAATGTCCAACGTCGTCGACATCGAGCGAAATGTATCGGCAACAACGCCGGGCGGCAACGTGGTCACCGCCTGCGCGGGGAAGTGGTGTGCCGCTCGAATGTGGCGTGCCGCACTATTGAGCAGAATTGTCATCCTGAGGTATTCCGAAGGATCTGGCCCGATCGTCGGGTGGCGCAGATTCTTCGGGGTACCTCAGAATGACGCGGCCCCCTTCTAAAGCCGCCACAAAGAAGCGTCAAACCCCGGTGAAGGATGGCAGGACGTCTCTCAGTTCCCCTTCTGGCTCGGAACAAAGCTCTCCAGCACCGCCTGCCGCAGCAATACCGGCGGCAATAGCCCCTGCGCCAGCAGGAAATCGTGATACTTCGTCCGATCGAAGCGCGGCCCCAGCAGGCGCTCCGTCTCCGCCCGCAGCTCCATCAGGTGCGTGTATCCGCAAAAGTACGCCGTCGCCTGCCCCGGCGCCTTGAAGGTATATCGCTGCACCTCCTGAAGCGCCGTGCCTTCGGATAACCCGACGTCCTCGCGCAGAACGCGCATCGCCTCATCGCGGCCGATCGTCCCGGCCTGCAGCCCTGGATCCAATATCGCCCGCGCCGCACGCTGCAACCTGGCCTGCAGCGCGGCGAACTGCCCATCCAGCGGCAGGTATGGCTTGGTCTCGGCCTCGGCATACAGCGCCCATCCTTCGACGTTCACCGAATTAAACGCATAGATGGCCCGCGCCTTGGATACGCCCTTTTCAAGGATCGCAGCGAACTGTAGATCGTGCCCCGGACGCCCCTCGTGCGCCGTCAGCGTCCAGGTGAACGCATCGTATGTGAAATCATCCATCGTCAGCGTCTGGCCCGCCTTGGTCCCGGGAATCTTCAGCGGCAGCACGAATTCGCCCTGCTGCCCGGTGTTGCCGATGAAGCGCGGCGAAATGAAATGCGGCGCCGGCTGAATGATGCTCTCGGCCAGACTCGCCACGCGAAACCTGATCGGCCGCTCCGGGAGCGAAACGATTCTTTCCCGCCGGATGATCTCCTCGATCGCGGCGATGCGCGCTTCGAAATGCCCCTTCATCTCCTGCGTCGACACCTGCTTCTTCTTCAGCTCCTTCAGCACATCGCGATAGCTTCGCACCTCCCAGCTACGCTCCCTCGCGACCAGAGGCGCCAACGTCTGCATCTCATTCTGCACCTCGCGGAACGTCACCTGCGCGCGGCGGACGAGCTGATCGACGGGGATGTCCACGCCTACATCTTCCAGCCGGTGCGCGTACAGCTCGGCGGGGAGGCGGAAATCGGTCCGGGTCTTGGGCAGCACCTCGCGGCGCAAGAACTCGTCGTAGGCGGCGACTTGCTTGCGGAGCTTGGCGAGCGGTTCCTCGAAGCCGCTGATGTCGTACTTGCGAAAGAGCGGCTCGATCCCGTCGAGCGTGGCGCTGTTGTTCGCCAGATCGCGGTCGACCTCTTCCTTGAACGGGCCGAGCAATGTCGGGGTGCTAAGTTTGTCTCGCACGCGCTGCTCGGCGAGCGATGTCATTGGCGTGTAACCGGGGTCGATGCCGGTGTATTTGCGGAGCCGGGCGAGGGCTGCGGGGCGGCGCTCGGGCTCCATCTGATCGTCGAGGAGCGAGCGCATGCCCCTGAAGATGGTGTGGGTGACGTTGCGGTAGGGGAGCAGGAGTTTTTCGTGGAGCGCCTCGCCGCGCAGGTCCCGTTCGATTGACCCGATCAGGATGCGCAGGTCCTGCTTCACGTCCGCGTCGGTTTCGCCGGCCAAGCGCTGTTGCAATGTTTCCGCGGCCGCGGTGACGGCGGCACGCCAGCGCTGTTCAGAGCCTGGCGCAAAATCGCTGATGCGGTCGTCGAGTCCGGTGATCCCCAGCGACGCCGCCTCTTCAGGTTCCAGGCGGGCCATCACGTCGAGGAGCACCTTGGTGTTCTCGTCGCTCCGCAAGATCCAAGAGGGCGGGGGGGCGGCAACGGAGGCCAAAGTCCCGCACCCGATCATCAGCCCGATGAGAAGCCCGAATATCCGCATGAGGTTCTCGTCTTCGGTAAATGTGTCGTCGTTCATTCCGGCAACCGCAATATGACCAGATAGCCCGCCACGGGTTTGAGGGACTCGATTCGCAAGATGACATCGGCGAAGGCCTGCTCCTCGAAGGCGTACATGGCGGCAAGACGCTGGAGGTAGCCCTTGGAATGCGCGTAGCGGCGATTCTTGTGGAGGTCGTATCGTTCGGCAGCGCCGGCTTCGACTGAAAACGCGAACCGTCCGCCCGGGCGCAGGGCTGACGCGGCGGCCTCGAATACCAGCATCAGGTCGCCGATGTAGATCAGCACGTCGGTTGACACCAGCAGGTCGAAGGACCGCGGCATTTGGCGCATCGCATCGATGAGGTCCGCGACGATGAAGCGGTCGTAGACGCCGCGCTCGCGCGCCTTTTCGACCATGTTGGGAGAGAGGTCGACCCCGACCAGGGTTTTCGCCAGCGGCTTGAGCAGCGGTCCGCACAGGCCGGTGCCGCAGCCAAGGTCGAGGATATCCAGCGGGCTGGCGGGGTTCAGCGAGAAGATCGCCTCGGCCATCTTTTTCGGCACGTTGTACAGCAGCGTGTTCTGGAGGTGATCGTCAAATTTTTCGGCGTACTTGTCGAACAAGCCGATGATCGCCGCCGGCGGCACGGTGTGCGGCGGCGCGACCTTGGTCAGGGCGGCCAAAGCGTAATGAAGCTCGAGCGCCGACTTGTCCGGCGTCACCTTGCGCTCCAACTCCTCAACCGACCCGCTGTTCCGCCGCGCGCCGGCGGCGGCCACGGATTCCTTCGCGGCGAATTGCACCTGTTGCGCTATTCGCTCCGCCTCTTCAGTCCGCCCCAGCTTTTGGAGCACTTGCGCAAGTGCATCGTACGCCGCCGCATAATCGTGTTTCGCGGCGATCGCCCGGCGAAACATTGCCGCCGCCATCTCCCATTTCTCGGCCTCCGCCTCCAGCACACCCAGACCATGCCACGCGCGGGCAAAGCCGGGGTTTATCTCGGCCGCCTTCAAGAGCAGCTTGCGGACTTCCCTCGACTCGCCTTTCGATTGATATGCGAGCGCAAGGTGATACAGAGAGGAAGGATCTTCAGGTTCCTTGGCAAGCGCCGCCCGGAACGACGCCATCGCATCGTCGGTCTTACCCGCAGCGAGCAGTGCCACCCCCAGATGATGATGGAGCTCGGCCGTGTCGATCCCGCCGGCGCGCGCCTTCTGCAGCGCCTCCACCGCGCCCTCTGCGTCGGTTTCCTGCCCGCGCGCCAGCCGCGCCAGCCCAAGCCCCATCCACGCCTCCGCTCGCGCCGGCTCGGCGGTCGCCGCCTTGTCAAACGCCTGCACCGCCGCATCGTGTTGCCGTCGCCCGAGGTAGACGTGCCCCAGGTTGTGTTGAAACGCCCCGTCCCCCGGCCGCAGGGCCGCCGCCCGCTCAAGCAGCATGACCGCGTCATCCGATCGCCCCGCCTGGTGCATCAACACCCCCAGCCAATGGTGCGCATCCGCGTGGGCAGGCTCCCGTTCGATCAACTGGCGATACGACGCCTCGGCTTGCCGAAGCCGCCCCGCGCGGTGGTGTTCCAGGCCGATCTCAAGCAGGTCCTGCGGCATTCTGGCCAAGGTTAAGGCCATCCAGCCTCGAACGCCACGCTGTCGCGATTGCGATTTCTTTCGATCCCTGCGATTGGTATGCTCGTAAAAAACTGAACGGATTCGTGTAGGGCACAGGCCGAGCAGTGCACGTCAGGAGCGCTTCATGAACGGGATCAATCGCATGCGATGTCGCCGCGCACCTGCGTTCACGCTCGTCGAGTTGCTGGTGGTGATTGGGATCATTGCCTTGCTCATCTCCATCCTGCTTCCCGCCCTGAGCAAGGCGCGTGAATCAGCCAACAAAATCAAATGCCTCAGCGGGCTCCACTCGATGGGCCAGCTTCTGCATCTGTACGCTGACGGATACAAAGGCAAGGTTCCCATCGGTTACGCCGGCTCAAAACATGCCGGCTACATGGTGTGGCAGAGCGGATCGTTCCAGGTGATGGGCGTCCTCTGGGAGGCTGGCTATCTAACCGCGCCCAAGACCTATTTCTGTCCCAGCAATGGCGACACGCGCTGGCAATATGCCACGCCCGACAACCCATGGCCACCGCCGGGCGCCACCGCCAGTACGCTCGTTCGCCTCGGCTTCACCGCTCGCCCCGCAGTCAGCTTCAGCGGCCCTAAGCCAACTTCCCCGGGCTCCACGAGCGATGCCTTTGAGCTGCGCGGCGGTTGGCCGCAGCTCTCCGGATTCCGCAAAAAGGCCATTTTCGCCGAGATGTTCGGCGCGCCCCAGAACTCCGGTGCCGCCGTAAAGGCCACCGCGCTCCATCACAAGGACCAGATCAACGTGCTCTTTGCCGATGGCAGCGCCAACCCCATTGACACGACGCGCGTCGACCCCACCGACGGCCTGTCGATCAATAACCTGCTCGCCAAAATTGACGCCATCGGTAACGCCACCCCCAGCGCTCAACAGCAGAAGGATTATTATCTCGACGAACTCAGCACCCCCAACCACGGCATCTGGTACAAGTTCGATCAGACCCGCCCCTGAACCGCATTATCCGCGTGGGTTGATCGCCCACAATTGGTTCTTGGCCTCTGATCGGGGCCGCTGTTGGAGGGGCCCACCCGAGCCTGCCGCCTCCTCCTTCAGATCGATGCAAAGTCCGCTCCCCGCGTTGTAAACGCGATACGCGTCCGCGCCAGCCTGCTCGAAGCGCCACGACTGCAAATCGCTGCCGTTCGGCAGTTGAAAATAAATCCGCGCGAGGTCATCGCGGCTTCCCCCCGCGATCCCAAGCACCTTATTCCGCCCCAGCAGCGCCCGAATCACAAAGACATCCGCCGATCCCGCCAGAGGTTCCACCACCCATTGCTGATACGCCGCGCCGTTGCAGGGGAACAGCTGTATACGCCCCTCTTCCTTGTGCGCGATCTCCGAAGGAATGTCGATGCACCGGCCCGGTCGGCTGAGGGATGAGAATGTATACGTGCCGGGCCCGGTAAACATTCCCTTCAAATAACAGACGACGCCACCCGCTTGCAAGGCACCCGCCTACTCATTTCAAACCGGCAAGACCCGCCGGCTGACGGTCAATGAACGAGCCGCAGCACCCGTCCGTTCCAACTGTCGCTGATGTACAGAAGCCCATCCGCATCGACAAATACGCCATGAGGCTGGCTCAACTCCAGCTTCTCCGGCGTCCCGCCCACCCCGGCATTCCCGACTTTTCCCGTCCCCGCCACCGGCACCAGCCTCTGCTCCTGCGCAAGCCACTTCACGATGCGATGATGGTCCGTATCCGCCACGTAGACATCATCGTGAGCGTCCACGCAAAGGTGCTTGGGCCCCGCCAACTCCTGTGGAGCGCCCTTCTTCGCCGGCCCCGCGATCAGGGTGTGGATCTTTCCCGCGGCGTCGACCACGCGCAGCGCATGCCCGCCGCGCTCGATGACATAGACGTTGCCCTTCGAGTCCATCGCCGCGGCCCGCGGGTCGACGAGCGGTTGCGCGATCGCCGCCTGCCCATCCTCCGGCAGCCCCTTGGATCCGTTGCCCGCGACGGTCGTCACGATGCCGCTCGCCACATCCATCACGCGAATCCGCCGGTTGTCCAGGTCCGTCAACACCAGCTTCGTCTGCTGCGGGTTGAAGGCGATGCAGTAAATGCCGCTGAATTGCGCTTTCGTCGCCGGCCCCCCATCTCCCGAAAATCCCTTGGTCGTTCCCGCGACGGTGGTAATCACCCGCGTCGTCGCATCGATCTTGCGCACGCGATTGTTTAGCGTATCGGCGATGTACACGTCCCCGTTCTTCGCCGCCGCCAGCGAG
>JBBRIN010000088.1:0-9207 GCA_038221115.1 Tepidisphaerales bacterium | reverse complement strand
TGTCGCCGTCCACGATGACGCCTTCAGCGTGTACGATCGCAATCGCCGGCTTGTCCGATGACTCGGGCTTCTTGGTCATGAACTGCAACAGCGCCAGCGGGTTCGACAGGTCGACATGCTCGCGCGGCGCGACGCCGTAGTTCGTGAGCAGGTTAATGTCGTGGCCCAGCTCATCCTTGATGAGTGCGCGAAGGCCGTCCGGATCGACGAGGTGGTCGACCAGTTGCCGCTGCTTAGCCGTCTTAGCGGTAAGGATGGCCTCGTCGATCACCGCCTTCACCTGGTCCTTCGACAGATTTCGGTGCGTCGCGATGCCGTCGACGATCTGCGCGTAGAGCGAGTCGACCAGCTTATTCAGCTCGCCGCGCAGCTCGTCGCTGGGGGCCGAGCGCGTGTACGGCTCTTCAGCGCCTTTGTATTCACCGATCTGAACGTAGTCCGCGTTGACGCCGACTTTTTCGAAGAGCCCCTTGTAGAACATGGTTTCCAGGCCGACGCCCGGCATCATGATTTCGCCGCCGTCGAGCAGGCAGACGTCGGTAGCCGCCGAGGCTACGGTGTAGGCCGGCGTGTCATACGCGTCGGCATAGATGAACGTCCGCTTGCCCGCCTTGCGAAGCTCTACCAGTGCCGAGCGAACCTCCTGCGCCTGCGAGTAGCTGAACCCCGTATTCCCGATGGTGATGAGCACCGCGCGGAGCTTCTTGTCGTCGCGCGCCTTGTGCAGGCGATCGATTAGATTGTGGACGGTAAGCGCGCCCGCATCGCCGAAGAGCGAGAACGCCGGCGCGCGCTCGACCAGCGGCTGATCCAGATCAAAATGCGCCACTTGCAGCAGTTTCGATTCAGCCGCCTCCTTCGCCTTCATTTGCCGAATCAGTTCCGCGGCGCTGGGGAACTTGCCGTCGGCCGTCTTGGTGGTCGCCTTGGCCAGGGGCTTGGTCGTCGGCTTGCTCGTCGGCGGCTTGGTCGGGTGATTCGGATTCGGCGCAATGACCGGGCCCGGATTGGGCATCGGCGGCGTCAGTGGCTTCGTGGCCGGATCGGCCAGCGCAACGCCGGCGGTCAACATCAGCACAACGGCGAGGCGAGCAAACATGCGAACTCCTTGCAAGGTGGAAAACGAGCCATCAGGTGAGCGGAGCGGCCCCGGCATAATAGCGCCGCGCGAACACTCCATCAATCCAAAACATGCGCTGCCGAGCGTCGGGTTGCGGTGGCAAAACCCATCCACCTCCGCGGCTACCGCACGCCCGGTCGATGCAGACTTATCGGCAAACCGCGGCCGAGGATGCGAGCGGCCGCGCAATTTGACGCCCCTCTCCCCCTCCTTATAATGCCTCCCGACTTGGGGCCGTAACAGTGGTTACGTCAAAGCTCGTGGCATTTCCGGCCGTGTGGGTGGCCCACAGGCGGGTGGCTTCCCGGCCACGGCTCAAGCCGCACGTCACAGATGGAAGGAGTCCGTGGGTGCATCGTTCCTGGGCCGCGACTGCTCGTTTCCTCTCTCACCCTGTGACCTTTTCCACATTCTCTCTGGCGCTGCTGACGCTTCTATCGCTGCCTTGCTCTTCGTGCTTTGCCCAGACTGACCAGACCCGCGAAAACCTGCTGCTGTCCGCTTCAAAGGCAGCCACCTGGAGTGAGGGTCCAGCCAACGTCGCCCACCTCGACGGCAACGTCACCATCGATCTCGATCAGGCGCACATGACCGCCGACGGCGCCGTCGTCTGGCTCACGCCCGTCCGCGGCGCGGTCCTCGACGAGCAGCGCGCCGAAATCGCCCTGATCGGCAACGCGAACCTTAGTCAGCCTGACGGCATCAACCGCAGCGGACAAACCCTCTTCGTCACCGCCATCGTGCGCGGCACCGTCCGCATCACCGCCGACATGCGCGAGTCGCGCAATCTCTCCGACAGCGACATCTACAAGAGCGCGGCCGCCATACGACCGGTCGAGGCGCCCCCCACCACCCAATTGTCCGGCGACAGTTGGCTGATTCAGCGGCCCTGGATGCTCCCCGGTCCGACCACGCTGCCCGCGGCCGCATCCCAGCCCGCCGTGCAATCAACTTTGGTCTTCGCCGCGGACGCGTCCGAGGGAGCAATGACGCGGGATCAGCTCGTCGCCATCGTCCTGACCGGCAACGTCAAGCTGTTTCAGCGCCGTCCCGACGGCGAGTTCCTCGAGCTCCAATGCGAGCGCGCCGTCCTGTTTACACCGCTCCATAGCCTCAAGGAGATCGAAAAATCCGATCGCTTTAAGTCGATCGACGATGCGGTCACCTCCGCGTATCTCGAAGGCGATGTGCGAATGGTGCATACCCCCCCGCCCAAGCACGGCAACGAGCAGCGGCTCACCGGCAACCGGGTCTATTATGACTTCAAAACCGATCGCGCGATCCTCACGCAGGCGGTCGTTCACACGCTCGATACCAAGAGCAACACGCCGATGATTGTCCGTGCGGACACAGTTCGCCAGCTTTCCGAGGGTGAGTTCACCGCGGAACATGCGCAGCTCACGAGCAGCTCCTTTGCCACGCCGTCCTACAGCATTGGCCTCAACAAGGTGTACATTCGCGAGATCGACACCGGCGACCCGCGTTATGGCACGTACACCCAGTTTCAGGGAACCGGCGCGACCTTCAACGTCTTCAACACGCCGTTCTTCTACCTGCCAGTCATCGCCGGAACGATGACCGAGCGCGGCGCCATTTTTCGCGACTTCGAGGTCCTTTCGGGCGCGCGGTTCGGGCCCAGCCTCATCACCCGCTGGGGATTGTTCGAGACATTCGGAAAGATTCCCCCGCCCAATACCGACTTCACTTACCAGATCGATTACTTCGGAAAACGCGGCCCGGCCGTCGGCCTGGATGGAAAGTATCAGGGCGGACTCTCGACCGAGATGACCAAGGAGCCTTGGGCCTTCTCCGGCGACTTCAATGCCTTCTTCGTTGACGACCACGGCAAGGACGACCTGGGCCGGCGCCGACTTGACGTCGAGCCGCCGACGTCCACTCGGGGGCGCATCGATTTTCACCACCAGTACTTCTTGCCCGATGACTGGCAGTTGCAGTTGTCCGTCGGGTACAGCTCCGATCCAACCTTCCTCGAAGAATGGTTCCGCACCGACTATTTCCTCCGTCCACCGCAGGAAACCGCGCTCTACCTCAAGCACCAGCGCGATACCGAAGCCGTCACGTTCCTTTTGTCGGGCCAGATCAATAACTTCGTCACCAGCTTCGACTACGCGCAGGAGCAGGCCGAAGTGCAGCGTGTGCCCGAGATCGGGTATCGGCGGATCGGCGACAGCCTCGGCGGCGATAGCTTGACCTTCTTCAGCGAGAACACGTTCAGCGGCCTTGAATTCCGTCGCAGCCGCGCCACCCTGACCGAGCAGGGTTACGCGCCCGGTGAATCCCCCGGGCTACCGTCTTTCGGAACCACCGGCGAACCCGGCAACGTCGTCTATCGCGGTGACTTCCGCCAGGAGCTGGACTATCCGTTCTCCGCCGGCCAGTTTCGCGTCGTCCCCTACGTGCTGGGCCGCTATACCGAGTATTCCGACTCCCCCGATGGAGCGATGAAAAACCGCCTGCTCGTAGGGGCCGGCGTTCGTTTCACGACCGCCTTCTGGAAGGTCGACGACACGGTCGCGAGCACGCTGCTCGACCTGCACCGATTGCGGCACGTCATCGAGCCGGAGGTGAATTTGTTCACCAGCGCCGAAAACGTCCACCGCGATCGCCTCTTTCAATTCGACGAGCAGGTCGACGACGTCACTGACGTCACCGGAGCGCAGATCGCTCTGCGGCAGCGCTGGCAGACCAAGCGCGGCGACGCCGGCCGCTGGCGAAGCGTCGACTTCCTCAGCTTGAACGTGGAAGGAAACTTCTACACGCACAAACCCAACGACGTGCTTTTGGACCCGGTGAAATTTCGCGGGCTCTATTTCGAGTCGATGCCCGAGGCATCCATCCCCCGCAACAGCATCAACGCCGACGCCACCTGGCGCGTCAGCGACACGACCGCACTCCTATCCGATGCTCAGTATAACCTGGACAAAAGCACACTCGCGACCGCCTCGATCGGCGTGGCGGTGCAGCGCGGTGAGCGGCTGACCTACTTCCTGGGTCAACGCTATATCGAGGCCCTGAACTCAAACATCACCAGCCTCGCCGTCAGCTATGAATTGACCAGTAAATACACCATTGCGTTCCGTCAGAGCTTCGATTTCGGCCAGAACCACAACGTGACCAGCGACCTCACATTCCTTCGCCATTTCGATCGCTTCTTCGCCGCGCTCACGCTCAAGTACGACGTCGTGGGTGGCGACAGCGGCTTCCTCATCAACATCTACCCTGAGGGCCTCGGCCGCGCCGCTGGGCAGGGTGCAGCCGGCCTGTCATCCGCCGTCGGAAGATAGCACGCCGATCATTCCGCCGCCGGCTTCATCGCATCGACCAGCTTCCGCACCGCACCGGCCAGCCGGCGCTGCTGAGCCGGCTGCACGCGGGCGCTCCCGTACCGCACCCGGTAAAACACGCGGGTGAGCCCATCCACCAACTTAAAGGCCTCCACCGGAAGGTACGTAAGGCTCCTGCTGAACTCACGCGGCGTCAGGTGCCGCGAACGCACGATGCGGTGCTCCCGAAGCACCTCCATCATCTCTTCAAAAAATCCAAGCTGCTTCGCAAGCCGGATTTGTTCCGGCACGGGCAACGAGCCCAGCCCGATCTTCGCGGCGAGGCGCCTGATGCGGCGCTGCTCGAGGAGGTACCATGCCACCGCCGCGACGATCACCATCGCCATCACCGTAATGATGCCCGCCAGCAGCTTGGAGGAGATCGACCAGAACTCCGCCTGATCCGCCAGGTGAAAGTTGCGCCACCAGCGCTTGAGCCTGAAAAAACTCTCCGAGCCCCGATATGCGCTGCGCATCAGCCGGTTGTCGACCTGCTGGATCAGGTTGTCGCGCCGGCTTCCGTCGTAGGCCACAACCGAGCTCGCCCACTTGTACTCCAGCCAGTCAAAGACGTGTTTCACCCGCTGAAACATGTTCCGAGTCTCGTTGGGCGTGAGCTCACGGCCGCTCGTCGGCTCAAATGTCATCCACCCATGATCGAGCGTGAGCACCTCGACCCACGTGTGCGCGTGACACTGCCGCACCTGAAAGTACCCCCCCACGCTGTTGTACTCATCCGTCACGAACCCGACGACCATCCGCGCCTGCAGCCCGAGGCTTTGGCAGGCCAGCGTCATGGCGCCCGCAAAATATTCGCAGTGCCCCGCCTTGGTATCACTCACGAAGACCGCCAGCGGGTCCTTTCCCACAAAACGATCGGCCGCGTCTGTCAGGTCGAGCGTGTAACTGAAGTTCGTCTTGAAATATCGCTCGATATTTCGCGCGATGTCCTCGTCGACCTTGCTGACCGGCATTTGTGTCCGCTGCGCGACGATCTCCCCCGATACCGCCGGATCGATCGCGAATTTCCGAATCTCCGGGCTGAACTGCTGGCTCTGAGGCCAGTTATAGAGGATCGGATTCTTGTAAGTCGGCGTAATGGTCACGCCCGGCGGCGTAACGGCCACGCCCGGCGGCGCCAGCTCATTGTTCGAGACAGCCTCGTACCTCAGCCCCGTGTTCAGATTCTCCGTCCGCTGGAGCGTCTCGTCCGCTCGCGTATACACGATCTTCGTATCGTGATGGGGCGAAAAACTTCGTAACCCCGCCAGCGAGAACAGCGCCTTCGCCCCGATCGGCTCCAGGGCCACGGATTGTCGCCATGTCCCGCCAGCAGGTTCGACTTTCTCGGCAGCCGTGTCATTGAACGTCGCCTCCGATGCGACCTGGCTCTCTCGCCCTGTCGGCGCCGTGCGCGTCCACTGCCATTCGCCATGGCGGCCCTGGGAGTAGCGGTCCACCGTTCCGCCGCGCAGCCGCAGCGATCCGGTTTCCACTTTCTTACCATCGTGCCACACCTGAACAGTCGCGACCGGGTCCACGTTCTGGGTGATCTTCGCCACCTGGTTAAATTGCACGTCATCGTTGAAGCCGGTCAGATCCTCCGGCGGGTGGATCTGCAACTGCCCGAACATCCCCGCCCCGCTCCCGCGCGGGAACAGCAGAAACACAATCACCGCGCACACGATCGACACGATCGCCACCAAGCCGGTAAGCCGGCGCATCGATCGCGACAGATAGCGCTGGTCCTGCCGCAGCGTCGCCTGGTTGACCCGCCCCGGCAGCGTCTGAGCAGCGTTGGCCTTCTCCGACTCGATCTTCAGTTGAAACAGCAGCGCCGCGTACAGGTCGAGAAACACATACGCGAGAAAGATCGTCCCAAACGCCAGGCTCGCCGTGCTGATTGCCGCCGCCACCATCAGCAGGAAGCTCAGCACGAACAACTGCACGTAGTCTCGATTGGCCCGCTGCTCGAAAAGCTTGATCAGTTGCAGGAGGATCAGAAATTGCCCAATCAGAAGTATCGGCGTGCCCGCGTAGCGCATCACCTGCATAAGGACAAAGAGAAATGCCACCAGGGTAATGCTGTTCGATAGCCAGCGCGGCATGGGCGAGAATCGCCCCGCGCGCACGAGCCACGCATTCAGCAGCACGCCGGCGACGGCCAGCACCCACAGCCCCGGCTCTTCCGCCGCGATCGCAAACCCGGTGATCCCCAGGATCACCAGCAGGTAAAGCGTCGGTTTGAATTGCCGAATGTCGTACATAAGTGCGGCTCAGGAAGGTTTAACCCGCGCGACAGATGGCGATGCCTCCGCAAAATCAATGTCCGGATCGAACTTAAACCCCGCGCGCCCCTGCGGTGTCGCCGGCGAAAACACCACGAGCCCTCCCCGCGCCTGCCCGGCAAGCCCCACTTCGATCTCGCGCGGTGTGAGCAGCACCGGCGTCGTGCCGCTCTTGAGCAACTCCCCACTGTGATCCATCAAGCGCTGCGAATCGTGGGTATGATTTCGACCCAGCGTCGCCAGGGCCGTCATCAGCTCGCGCGATTGCCGCTTGCCCCGGTTCGGAGTGATGTTGATCCACCCGTCGGACCAGGCGCACAGCCCAACCATCAGCCCCGCCTCCAGAGCATGACTCGCCAGCGAGCCCGCCATTGCAATCGTCAGCTCGATTCGCGCCAGTTCCTTGGGATCCGGAATGCGATCGCTCAGGTATGTGTCGACGATGATCAGAATGCGCGGCGGCGAAACCAGCGTCATCTCCTTCGTCACCAGCACGCCCGTCCGTGCGCTTCGCTTCCAGTGAATCCAGCGGGGATTCTCCCCCTGGCGGTATTCCTTGACTCCGTAGAACTCGTCCGATCCACCGCGGCGCGGCCGAAGCATGGCGCCGCTTTTCTCAGCGGCCTTCAGTCGCAGCAGCAGCTTGGGATCGACCTGCCCCACCGCCGGGTAAACCAGGAATGTTTCGCGCTGGTTACGAAACGCCGCGCGGCGAAAAAAGCCGAATGGGAATCCGGTCGCCACCTCGTAGCGATCCAGGACGTGCAACCCGCGCCGCTTCGGAATCAACTCAGTAGGTACGATCGCCGTCATCCGCGGCGCCGCGTGAAGCAGGTATGCAACCGGTGCTCGGGTGAACGCCCCCGCGGCGTCCACTTCGGTAAGCGTCACCGACAGGCTCGGCCAATACCGCTTCTGGTTGGTGATGGAGTACGTGAGCGTCACCCGCCGCCCGACGATTCCGTGCTCGGGCAGCGCACGAACCACATGTAGTCGCAGCAGCACCAGCCTCCCGATCGAAAGGCTGACCAGCAACACTCCGATCATCAGGCCAAACACGCCGAACAACAGATTTGCCTGGCTGTTGACCGCGGCAGTTCCCATGAAAAGCGTCAACCCGAAAAACAGCCACCCGGTGAATGAAAGCCCGCGCTTCAGATGGCTGCGATGGCGGAGCGCGCCCGATTGAGCCGCGGGCGTGGGTTGAGCGGGCTGCTTGGACATGCGGCGTTCCAGTGGCGCGGATGACACCTCAAGCTTAGCGCGGCGCCGGCACCTGGTCGAGAATCTCCTTGAGGATCCGCGCCGTCGATTGGCCGTCCCCGTTGCTGAGGTATGTCTTGCTGATGATCCGGTGGGCAAAGACCGGAATGATCAGCGACTTCACGTCGTCAGGCACAATGTAATCCCTCCCATGCAGCAGCGCCACCGCCTGGCAGGCCGCCGTCAACGCCAGCGCGCCGCGAGGTGAGACGCCCAGGTGCAACTGCTCGTTGTGGCGCGTCGCTTCGACCACGTCGAGGATGTAATCGACGATCGACGCATCGAGCCGCACTTCCGGCACGCGGTCCTGGAGCTCGACCACATCGCGCGCACTCATCACCGATCGAAGCTCTTCCAGCTTCGTCCTGCTCGGCTGGAGCGTGATGATCCGGTGCTCCGATGCGCGGTCGGGATATCCCACGGTGATTCGCAACAGGAATCGGTCGAGCTGGTTCTCCGGCAGATAGTACGTGCCCTCAAACTCAAACGGGTTCTGCGTGGCAATCACCATAAACGGGCGCTGCAGCGCCAGCGTCTGGTTTTCGACGCTCACCTGCTGCTCGGCCATCGCCTCCAGCAGCGCCGACTGCGTCCGCGGCGTCGTTCGATTGATCTCGTCTGCCAGCACGATGTTCGCGAAAATCGGCCCCGGCTTAAAGTCAAAGGATTGCGTCTGGTTGTTGTAAACCGACACACCCAACACATCGCTGGGCAGCAGGTCGGGGGTCAATTGGATGCGGGTAAAGCGGCAGTCGATGCTGCGCGCCAGCGCCCGCGCCAGCACCGTTTTGCCGACCCCGGGGACGTCTTCGATCAGAACATGCCCCCGGGCGAGCAGCCCGACGAGCAACTGCTCGATCGCGTGAGGGTGGCCGAAGAAAACGGATCGGATGTTTTCGCGCAGGGATTCAAAACGGCTGTCGGGCACTGGTGTTCCGCCAATCGGGAAGGTTTACGGCCGTGCGACAGGGTCCGCACCGCCGGGTCCCCGCGAGTCGCTCGAAAGCATTCTAGCGAGACCGTGTGACAATTACAGTCGCCGAGTTGAGCCGGCAGGGCCTTTCAGTTCTCAGTTAATTTGCGGTGTACGGCCTGCAGGGCCTTGACGGGGTTTGCGCAGAAGGTCCGGAGTTGAGCGGCCCGGTTTTTGACCTTGAGGGTTTGCAGCACGTTGAGCACGCTGTTCCTCAGG
>JBBRIN010000087.1:0-9215 GCA_038221115.1 Tepidisphaerales bacterium | reverse complement strand
TGGGCGAGCGCCTCTCTAAATACGCCCTTGGATTCGACTTCGGCACCGAATCGGTGCGCGTTCTGCTCGCTGATGTGCGGGACGGGCGGATCGCGGCACTGGCCAGCACGGAGTACGCGCATGGCGTAATAGACCGGCAGTTGCCGAGCGACGGCGCCGCGCTTCCGTCGGGTTACGCACTGCAACACCCTGGCGACTGGCTGGATGCGGCCGCCACTGCCTGTCGAGGTGCGATCGAGTCAGCCGGCGGTGACGCGATCATCGACCATGTCATCGGCGTTGGCGTCGATTTTACGAGTTGCACCATGCTGCCGGCGCGGCGCGATGGTACGCCGTTGTGTTTTGAGGATCGCTTTGCGCGCGTTCCGCTGGCGTGGCCCAAGTTGTGGAAGCACCACGGTGCGCAGGCCGCGACGGATCGAATCAACGCGGTGGCTCGCGAGCGGGGCGAGTCATGGCTTGCGCGCTACGGCGGTAGCGTGGGGCTCGAGTGGTTTTTTCCAAAGGTATTGGAAACGTTGAATGGCGACCCGGCGGTGTATGCGGCCGCCGAAGTCTGGCTGGAGGCGGGCGACTGGTTCGTCTGGCAGTTGACCCATGGTCCTTATCCGCGATGCACGGCGGCGGAGCTGGTGAGGTCCACGTGCCAGGCAGGCTACAAAGCGATGTGGAACCGCCAGAGCGGCTATCCGTCGCGCGCGTTTTTTTCGGCCGTCCATCCTGGCCTCGCGGACGTCGTCGCCGAAAAAATGCCGGGACAGTTCATGGCGCCGGGCCAGCGCGCGGGCGCGCTTACCGATGCCGCCGCCGAGATGCTCGGGCTGCGCCCGGGCATCGCGGTGTCTGCCGCGATCATTGATGCCCACGCCGGTGTGCCCGGCGCCGGAGTGCCGTCGCCGTCGACGATGGTGATGGTGCTCGGCACCAGCGCCTGCCACATGATTAACAGCCGCATCGAGCAAATGGTGCCCGGCGTCGCGGGTGTCGTCGAAGACGGCATTCTCCCGGGCTACTTTGGCTATGAGACCGGTCAGGCGTCCGTCGGGGATGCTTTCGCCTGGATCTCAAAGACCGTTGCTCTTTCCCACGCAGAACTGACCGAACGCGCGGCAAAACTTCCGCCCGGCTCGGGTGGGATGCTCGCCATCGACTGGCTAAACGGGTGCCGCACGCCATTGATGGACGGGCGCCTCAGCGGCGCCTTCCTGGGTATCACGCTGAGCACGCGTCCGGAACAGTTGTATCGTGCGATGATGGAAGGAACGGCGTTCGGTTTGCGCGCGATCGTGGACACGCTCCGCGATGCGGGGGTGCCCGTCCGCCGGTTCGTCGCCAGCGGCGGGTTGCCCGCGAAATCGCCGCTGCTGATGCAGATCTACGCCGACGTGCTCAACGAGCGCGTGAAGCTGGCGGAGAGCGATCAGTCGGTGGCTCTTGGCGCCGCCATCCTCGGCTGCCTTGCCGCCGGCGAAGGCGTGACGGGGTACGCCGGCATCAGCCAGGCCATTCACGCCATGGCTCGCGTGCGAAAGGATCTGGTCTACCGGCCCGACCTGACGGCGCGCCGGAAGTATGAGGGGATGTATCTTCTGTACCGCAAGATGACCGCAGGCGACGGCGGCCTCGCGGAGACGATGAGGGCATTGCACGATCTGAACGTTTAATGTAATGAACGAATCCATAGAGGATTATTTCGCCGCCAACCATTGAGCACGAAAGGCGTTTAAGTTAATATCAGCGACGAAGAGGTGAATTAACTATGGCACGACCGTCCTCTCAAGCGTCGCTTTCTCTTTCCCAACTCGAGCATCTTCTGCAAAAGCGCCGCCAGCAAATAGCGGCACTAGACAAGGAGCGCGCCTCCATCCAAAGGCAGCTCGACAGTGTCGATGCCAAGCTCCGGCGGCTCGGTGGCCCCGGTGGCGGTGGGGGGGCGGGTAGCCGGGCGCGTAACACGAAGGGTCTCGTCCACACTCTCAGCGACGTCATGATCGCCGCCGGGAAGCCTTTGGGCGTGGGCGAGATTCTCGAGCTCGTCAGCGACGCGGGTTATCATTCCACCAGCGCCAACTTCCGCGGCATCATCAATCAGACGCTCATCAAGGAGCGCAGCCGCTTCCGCAATACCGACCGCGGAGTCTATGAGGCCATTCCTGGTGGCGGCCGTCCTCCGGCACGGCGTGGCAGGAAGCCCAAGATCAAGGCATAAACGCCGCGGACTTGTCTCCGCCGGCAGCGATCTCCATAGCTCCTTCAACGCGCGCCCCCGCACCTACTAATGATCTCTGGTTAGCATCGGTCCCGTTACGTCGCCAAACGGAGCTCATATGCGCTGCGCGCCTGCAACTGCCCTACTGCTTGCCTGTCTTTGCCTTTCATGGACGATCGCTACAATTTCCGCCGAGGCCGCGCCTGATTGGCAGGTCGGCGTCGCTTCGGTGAAGATCACCCCCCAGAAGCCCGTCGCGTTGGCCGGCTACGCGTCGCGGACCAAACCGTTTGAGGCAGTCGATCAGGAGATCTACGCCAAGGCCCTTGCGCTCAAGGACGTCGAGGGCAACCGCGCGGTGCTGATTACGATGGACTTGTGCATCCTCCCCAAGGAGGTTGGCGAAGGAGTTCGCGCCCGCATCGCCGCCGCCGCCCACATCGACCTGGCGGCGGTGGTGCTCAACGTCGCCCACTCCCATTCCGCGCCGGCGGTATCGCTTCAAACCGCGGCAACGACCGGGCCTGCCACGCGGAGCGTCAACGCCGCCAATGACGCCACCGTCGAGTACACCCGCTGGCTTCAAGATCGGCTCGTTGATGTCGCCGCACAGGCACTCGACCATCTCGAGCCGGCCCAGCTTTCCTGGGGCACCGGCGTCGCCCATTTCGCGATGAATCGCCGACAGTTTACCGACAAAGGCGTCATCCTCGGCGTCAACCCCAGCGGCCTGGCCGATCGTAGCGTCCCGGTTCTCCGCATCGATTCGGCCGAAGGGAAACTCCGCGCTGTCCTCCTCGGGTACGCCTGCCACAACACCACGACTCCATCGGGTCACCTCGGGGTCAACGGCGACTATGCCGGGTACACCAAGGCATACATCCAGCAACAGCTTCCGGGCGTCGAAGCGATGTTCATGATTGGGTGCGCCGGCGATGCGAACCCGTACCCGCGCCAACAAATGACCGACGCTCCGGCGCACGGCGAAACACTCGGCAAAGAAGTCTGCCGGATGCTGACCACCAAGCTTGTCCCGATCCATGGTCCTCTGCAGTGCGCCGCGGTCGACGCCGAGCTTCCCCTCCAGGCGCCGGCGCGCGGCGAGTTGCTGCAGATGACCAAAGCCGGTGCCGTTCTCAATAAAGAGGCCGCTAAACAGATGCTCGCGCACCTCGATGGCGGCGCATCGCTCCCCAAGACCTATCGCGCCCCCGTCGCGGCATGGCAATTCGGCAAAGATCTCACTCTGATCGGGTTACCCGATGAAGTGGTCGTCGACTACGTCACCCGCCTCCAGGAAACTCTCGGCCCGCTCCGCCTGTGGGTCGCGGGGTACTGCAATGAGGTCACAGGTTACATCCCGTCCGACCGCGTCCTGCGCGAAGGCGGCTACGAAACGCGCGGCCTATACATCGAAACCGGCCTTTTTACCCCCGGCGTCGAGAGCGCTCTCGTCAACGCCGCCCGCGATGCCGCCGTCAAGGCCGGCCGCGAACTGCCGCCTTCAGCCCATTGACCGAAAGCGCGAAACCTCATTCAAAACCGGATGTTTTCCTATCTTTCACCCTTCATGGGCCATATGCTTGCACGGTGGACGCGTGTTCGCGGCGGCGAGGCGCGTCCGCGATGGCACCTGGCAATTCTTTTCCCCGCCGCGCGATCGGTCAATGCTCTGAAGGATGTCCGCGATGAACGACCAAACCAGCGACGACGAGGCCCCGCCCGCAACCCCCACCAGCGCCAAGCGCGTCAAGAAGCCCGCGCAGGTCGCCGCCGCTGTCAATGACTTGTCCAGCGAAATCGAGCGCGCCGTCGAGCGTCAGCCATCCGACCGCGTGCGCTGCGTTCGAGTCTTCGGCGATGCCTACCGGTGCAACTGGTGGTCCCGCTCCGACGCCAGCGCCACCGCCAGTGCCCAACCCGAGTGGTTATCCTCGATGGCCGACCGCATCCGTAAAAGTTGTTTTCTCATTGCCGTCATGCGCGACGGCCATCTGGTCATCGAAGGCGTTCGTCCCGATCGCGTTGCCATTCCCGATGACGGGTGATCACTGACGCCTTGACGCAGACACGAAAACATTCGGTTTGCAAACGACGATAAAGCGTGTTAAATAGCGCTCGCAAAGGTGCTTAGATTATCTTTCCGGCGCTCGCGATCGGCCTCGGATCAATCCATTGCACTTTCCGCTTGCAGTCGCCGCATATCCCCCGATAGCATTCCTTGGCTCTCCCATCGAACGGGGCGGGCTCCCCTTTCGTAACGCAGTTGTGGACTGCCTTTTATACACACCGGAGCGCGGAGAGATGAGGACATTGCAATGGGAACGAAGCTAAGCGGGCGCGCCGTCCCCCGACGGAACGGCTCTTCTATTGAAACGCTCGAGTCCCGAATCCTTCTTTCGACCACCGCGCACCAGCGACACGTCCACCACCAACACCACCTTCACCACGCCAGCCGTCTGGCCCGCGCCGTCGCCCCCGTCGTTGCGACCAGCTCGCGCGTTGTTCGCAAGGCGATTGCGCCCTCTGCTTCACCCAGCGCTCCTGTTGTTGCCGCGTCCGGCCCGTCGGCAGCGCCAGGCGCACCCAACTCTCTCACGTTTCACGGCGATGCCGCACGCACCGGCTTTAACCAGAACGAAACCACCCTCTCCCCTTCCAAGGTCGCGTCGTCCTTTGGCCAGGTCTGGCAATCCCCGGTGCTCGACGGTCACCTCTACGCGTCACCGCTCTACCTGGATAATGTCGCCATCATCGCCGGCGGCAACACGCTGAACGGCGGCGGTGTCGTCGGCGGCGCCGGCAAAACCATGGGCGTGGTCTTCGCCGCAACCGGCGGCGGCTCCGTCTACGCGATCAAGGCTTTCGACACGAACGGCGCCACCGGCATCGCTGCCGGAACCATCCTCTGGAAATCCAATCTCGGCGCGCCGTCCGCCTCCATCGACGGCAACTCCATCGGCGTCCTCGGAACCCCCATCATCGACGCCAAGGCCAACCGCATCTACGTGGTCGCCTCGATCACCGATGCGTTCCTCGGCCTGCCCGCCAACAGCAAGGTGTTCGAGATCTTCGCCCTGAACCTCAGCAACGGCGCCGTCATCAGCGGCTGGCCGGTTCTGGTTTCCCAGGCGGTCCTCGACGCCGTCAATCAGAACAACCTCGCCGGCACCGGCAACCAGGTTGCCTTCGGCCCGGCAACCCCCGGCGGCGCCGATGAACGCGGCGCTCTCAATCTCTCCGCCGACGGCAGCATCCTTTATGTCCCGTTCGCCTCTTACGGCTCCTCGAACGGTGGGTGGCTGGCGAACGTCACCACTGGCGTCACCAATGGCATTGCCAATGCCGACACGCCCGGCATTTTCTCCGCCTACTCCGCCACCAACGATATCGGCACCGCCGTCGGCAACGGCGGCATCTGGGGCGCCGGCGGGCCCGCCATCGACTCCGCCGGCAATGTCTTCGTCTCCACCGGCGACTCGCCCGACGGCACCAAGAAAAAACTCGGCTCGTGGGGCAACTCCGTCCTCGAGTTCAATCCCGGCCAGACCCTCTCCCTCACCGGCGTCTACACACCCTGGAACTATCAAACCCAGGACACCATCGACACCGACCTCGGCGGCGCTGCCCCCCTCATCATCAACCTAAAGCCCGGCTCCTCGACCACCACCCAGCTCCTCGCCACCGGCGGTAAACAGGGCAACGGCTACCTCGTCAACGCCGGCAACCATCTGTTGAACCCCGGCGTGGTTCCGTCCGCCGACCACCTCACCAACCGTCCCGATCCGGTCCCACCCGATCAGGATCCGTCACTCTTCGATCCGAGCGCCATCCGCCCCTACTTCACCCCACCGCAGGCCGGGCCCATCAACCTCTTCGGCCCATATTCCGAAATCTACGGAATGGTCAATTTCGGCCGATCGCGCACCACCCCCGCCAGCTTCATCGGCCCCGACGGCACGCACTACATCGTCTGGACCGGCAACACCAAGATTTCCGAATCATCCCCCACCCCGATCGGGCCATCACTCGTCGTCACGAAGGTGAACGTGATACCCGGGCAGCCGGCCTATCTCACGATCGCGTCGCAAAACACTCAGACCATGTCCACGCCCGGCGCGAGCCTCGTCACCGGCAACGGCACCGCCACTCCGATCATCTGGGTTGCCGACATCGGCGTCCAACGCAACGCCTCCCTCGCCACCGGCAACTTCGCCAACGGCGCGCCCACCCTCTATGCCTACGACGCCCTCACGATGAAGCCGCTCTGGTCCAGCGCCTACAAAGACCTGGACATGGGCGGCAAGTACAACACCATCGCCGTGGCCCGCGGCACCACCTTCGTGGGCACAGACCGCATTCAGGCGTTCGGCCTCACCACCACGACCATCATCGACGACTCCGTCACCGGCGCGGGCGCCAATCAGTTCAACTACTCCGGCGCCGGCTGGACTCATGCGGCCACCACCAATGCGATGGGAACGTTCCAGAACACGGTTTCCACCGACAACGTCTCCGGCGATTTCGCCACCCTCTCGTTCACGGGCTCGCAGATCAAGCTCTACGCCTCGGAGGCGCCCGGCTACGGAACTGTCGCGGTCTCCATCGACGGCGGCGCTGTCACCAACTTCTCGCTCGCCAACGCCACCCTCAGCCCCAACGGCCTCGGCGAAGGCAACGTCCTCATTTACGCCTCGCCCGTCCTCGGCGCCGGCGCCCATATGATCAAGGTTCAGAACACCGCCAACACCACCATTGCGATCGACCGCGTCGAGATCACGCCGCCGGCCACGGCGGCCTCCTCGCTTGGCGTCTCGGTCGCTGATGGCAACGTCGCCGCCTCCACCAGCCAAGTTCTTCCCTATACCATCAACTACAACAACGCCGGCTCGGCCGCCTACACGGGCAACAGCGGTCTCGCCGTTGCCGCGACGGGCGTCGCCGCCACCAACGTTGTCCTCACGGAAACCGTGCCCGCCAACACGACGTTTGACGCCGCCGCGTCCACGACCGGGTGGGTTCTCGCCTCGGGCCCCGCGGGCGCAGCCGGGTCCACGTACACCTACACTGTCGGGGCTCTGGCCGCGGGCGATGCGGGGTCCGCTGTGTTCGCCGTCGACGTCAACGCCTCCATTCCCGCCGGCACCACCTTCATCACCGACAGCGTCTCTATCACCGACGCCAACGCCGACAATGCCGCCGGCACCCGCAAGACGCCCATCGGCCCGGCCGTGGCCTCGCAGCTCGTGATCTCCCAGCAACCCGGTAACGGCAGCACTAACGTCGCCCTCAGCCCCGCCATCACCGTCCAGGTCCAGGACCAGTATGGCAATCTCGTCGCCACCGATACGTCCGCGGTCACGCTCACCCTCAGCTCCGGCACGTTCACAGGCGGTGGCACCACCCGCACCGTTAATGCTTCCGGTGGCATCGCCACCTTCTCCAACATTGCCATCAGTGCCCCGGGTTCCTACACGCTCGCCGCTACCGGCAGCACGCTCACCGGCACCACCTCCCACCTTTTCACCATCGTCAACGCCGCCAAGGTCGCCTTCGTTCAGCAACCCTCCAACGCGAACTCCGGCGTCAACATGACCCCCGCCGTTACGGTCGCCGTCCAGGACGGAACCGGCGCCACCATTCCCGCCGACTCCTCCAGCGTCACGCTCACGCTCAATGGCGGCACGTTCACCGGCGGCGGCAACACCGTCTCCGTCGCCGCGTCCGGCGGCATCGCCACCTTCTCCAACCTGAATATCACCGCCTCCGGCTCCTACACGCTGACCGCCTCCGACGCCGCGCTCACCCTCGCCACGTCGAACTCCTTCAGCGTCTTTGCCCCCGCCACGAAGCTCGCCTTCCAGCAACAGCCAACCAACACGAACGCCGGCCTCGCGCTCAGCCCCGCCGTCACCGTCCTTCTTCAGGATCCGTCCAACAACACCGACGGCAACAACAACACCAGCGTGACCCTCACCCTTAGCTCCGGCACGTTCTCCACCGGCCTGTCGACTGCCACGGTCGCCGCCGTCAATGGCGTCGCCACCTTCTCCAACCTCATCATCAACACAGCCGCCAGCAACTACACGCTCACCGCCACCGACGGCGCCCTCACCAACGCCGTATCGACGCCCTTCACTATTTTCGCCGCCTCCCCCGTCACCAGCATCGACGACAACACCAAGGGCACGGGGGTCAATCAGGTCAACTACTCCGGCAGCGGCTGGGGGACGACCGTCGGCACGATGCTCGTCAACGCTTACCAGACCACCGTCACCAATTCCCTGGTCACCAATGATTTCGCTACCGTCGCCTTCAACGGCAATCAGGCCCGCTTCTACGCCGGTGAAAAGAACAACCGAGGCATCGCCGCCATCTCCATCGACGGCGGCGCCGAAACACTTGTCGACACCTACACGAACGATGGGCTCGGTGTCGGTCAGATCCTCGTCTACACCAGCCCCATCCTCGTCCCCGGCCCTCACGTGATCAAGGTCCGCGTTAATGGAACGCATAGTGCCTCCAGCTCAGGCAACACGGTCTCGCTCGACCGCTTCGACGTCGTCAAGGCCACCCCGGTTATCACCTGGGCCAACCCCGCCCCGATCAACTATGGCACGGCACTCAGCGCCACCCAGCTCAATGCCACGGCCAATGTTCCCGGCACTTTCGCTTACGACCCTCTCTCCGGCACGGTCCTGGGCATCGGCCAACACCAGGCCCTCGGGGTCACGTTCACTCCCAACGACACTGTCAACTACGCGAACAACACCGCCACGGTCTTCATTAACGTCCTCCCACCCACCGTCGTCGATCGCCACGTTTTCTATAACAACAGCAAGTGGGACGGCCCCACCGGCACCAACGATGACGGCGCCATCGCCCCAGACAAACAGGCACTCCTTCTTCCCGGCCAGACCGCCACGTTCGCGAACTACACCAGCTTCTCCAAAGGCCTCAACGGCATCATGATCGACGTTTCTCACCTCGCCGGAACCCCCATCGC
>JBBRIN010000086.1:0-9247 GCA_038221115.1 Tepidisphaerales bacterium | reverse complement strand
GCATCGATTTGGGCGGGGTTCGAGGGGCTACGTCGTCAAGAGAATCGCAGGTGATGGCGCGATCAAAGGGGTTTCCACCAACGGGGTAAACGTCGGACTTTCGGACTTCAGTTCGGCGGTGACGCGGCGTCGACGCGACGGCCGGCCGGTGATCTTGTAAATCTTTTTCTGGTATTCCATGTAGGTGGAGCGGACGCCATGACCCCATTGTTCAAACCGCTCTGCCCGTTGCCGGGCGGTGGCAAGTGTCGGATCACCAGCGGCGGCGAGACGCACGATCTCCGCTGCCGCCGCGAGCTTCGGGTCGCCCGACCATTGCGCCACAAGGGCACTTTGCCAATCCAGCCCCGCCCGCGCCAGTTCGGTGGCCTTGACGTAGAAGCGGAATGACGGGCGAATGATGAGCGGCAGATGCTCCCCTATAAACGTGACTACTGCTGGCTCGACGACATTGGTCTCGCCCTTTTCCTGCCATCCGCAGACCTCGTGGTGCACTTCTTTGGCGGTCGGCAGAAACTCAAAGCAATGCGCCCGGTCCAGCACCGCGTCGAAGTTGGCCCCCCGTCCGTTGATCTCATTGGCGAGCATCATCACCCGGCAATGCAGGTCGAGCTGCCGGGGCAGACCTTCGCGGTCAGCCGCCTTGGTGTTCCAGGCCACGGTCTTCCGACGCTCGGACTGGCCTAAAGCCTTCAAAAACGTCTGTCCACGATGGTCGGACATCAGCCCATCGATGTCGTCCAGCGCCAGAAAGTCGCAATCAGAGAACCTGGCCAGCTCGCCGTAAACGCCGAACGGGCTGCAAGTGCATTCGATCACCAGCGACTTTTCGCCCAACTGCCGGCGCAGTCGCTTCGTCTTGCCGATGCCCGGATTGCCCGTGATAAGCAGGAAGCTGAGCATGCCGCGGGCGAAGGCCTGCACGACTTCATCAACGGCGCGATACGTTCTCAAAGGTTGGAAAAATGCCATGGTTGTCCTTTGCAGATCAGCCGCTGGGGCGGCAGTCGTAAAGGCACCCATTTTAATCGATTTGGAAAACTCCGCTTTTTTGGCGAGATGTGTACTTGCCCCGTCACGGAAAGCACTGGCCCCATCAGTAGTTGCAGCTCTTGAAAAACATAAAGTGTAAATCTATCAGATAAATCTAAATAACGGTCATTCGGCCAGTGCGGCGACCGCGGGGGACCTCCAAAAACGTCAGATTTGACCGTACCGCGTCAATCCATCCTACCGCCATTCAAATGCGTCAGCGTTTGAGCCAGAGCAACCGCAAGGTATCGGGCGCGAATTGACCGATTCACCTTGCCCATAAGCACGGTGAAAACCGCTTCCTTAATTCCGTATTCCGTTCCTTAATTCCGTAAAATGACTAAAGCCTTGCCTAATTTACGATTCTAAATCGTTATAAGGCAAGGCTTTATGTCAAATACCCCCAAGGGGAGTCGAACCCCTGTCCTCTGGCTGAGAACCAGATATCCTAGGCCACTAGACGATGGGGGCATCTGCTATATCGGAGGGCATCCTAGGTAGGGTGATCGTAGAAGATTTGGACGGCGAGTCAAGGGGACGCAGAGTCGTCCGCAGCCGAGGATTTTCGCAGTTCGGACAGCAGGTGTGAGAGCTCGGGGATAATCAATTGAGTCATCGCAAGCTCGACGGCTTTGGTGGATCCGGGTAGGGCAAAAACGGGTTTGCCGAAGGCGATGCCGGCGCAGGCGCGGCTGAGCATCGCGGCGCTCTTGACCTGCGCGTAGCTAAGCATGCGAAAGAGTTCGCCGAAGCCGGGCAGGGGGGTAGTGATGTGTTTTTGGATCGTCGAAATGGTCTGGTCGCGCGGCGAGATGCCGGTGCCGCCGTTGAGGAGGATGGCATCGACCTGGATATTGGCGAGGCATGTGGTCAGAAGCGCGTCAAGCGTCGGGGGATCGTCGGGGATGATCTGGTAGGTCCTGATCGAGTGGCCGGCGGCGGCGAGGAGCGCGCGAATCGTGCTGCCGCTCGTGTCGGTGGATTCGCTGCGCGTGTCGCTGAGGGTGATGACGGCACAGCGGGCGGAGATTGGGTGGGCGTGGGGATGCATGGAAAACGTAAAGCGTGATGCGTAATGGGTAATGCGTAATGCGTAATGCGTAAAACTTCGTTCAACTTCGCGGCTGGGGCGGCGGTCATGGGTCATCGGATAGCCGGCGAAGCCTTGCGGAGAGCGCGCCAGTGGCCTTGTTGTTGGTGATGAGATAATCGTTGTTTTCGGCCGGGGATAGGGTGAGGTCAAGGCGATCGCCGCCGCCGCGACTGATGGCGAGCAGGTCGGCGGCGCTATGTTCGCCGGAATAGATGCGCAGCGAGGGGCGCGAGCCGGGGGCAAGGTCGGCGTCGACGTGCGTGACGTAGGTTTTGCCCTGCGGAACGAGTCGGCCCCAGTGCTGGGGCTGATTCGAAGGCGGGAGATTCGTGAAATCTTCCGGCGACGCCCAGCGCGACTCGAAGGGTGGGCCGAGCTTGACGAAGCCCACCGTCAGCGGGACGTCCGTGGCGTTCTTAACGGCTACTTGGAAAATGTAGTGTTTGGCGCCGCAGCCGATCAAAATGAGGAGCAGGCACGGAGTAAGGCGGGTGGCAAATGCGCGCATGGGCCTAGACTACGAGGAATTCGAGTTTTTTGAAGCGGCCGATGAACAGGCAGAGGGTGAAGGTGATGCTGAAGGTGAGTAGGAGATTGAGCGCGAGCACCGGGACGATGGCCGATTGGAAGTGGGCGGCGGCGGATCCGATCAGCCGAAATTCCACGATGGTAATGGCGATAATGACGGCCGGGTGCATGAAGTGCAGCCCGAAGGCGTAGTGCGAGACGCGCGGTAACGGGTCGCGCATGAGTGGATTGCGCACGAATAGCGAGAACACCGCGATCCCAGTGAGGATGCGGCCAATCTTCGTAAAAACGGCGATCCGCAAGAGATCGTCGGGAAGCCTGTGCGCCAGAAAGATGGTTTCACTCGCGTGCATCGCGAGGCCGAAGCAAAGCATGCCGACCCAGAAAGTATTGCTGCTGTGCGCCAGAAAGTTGCGAAAGGCGCGCTGTCCAGCGCAGATCATGCCGAACAGCGGGAAAAACAGAAATGGAATGGCCCAGGGTTGGTTGGTGTAGCGCGTGATCGCATCGGCAATGCGACGACCCGCGGAATGATCGGCGAAGATGATCGGGCCGTAAATCATCAGCGCCCACACGAGGGTGGTGCCGCCAATCCAGGCCCACGACACGGCCGGCCTTCGCCACAGCAGCTTCAGCAACGGAATGCACAGCAGGCACTGCATGACCAGCGGCAGGTAGTACAGGTGATATTCAGCCTGCCCGAGAAGCAGGGCGCGCCACGTGCCCCAGTTGAAGAGGCTGAAGTGGAACTCGGCCAGAGGGCTGTAGAACTCGCGGTTGCCGTAAACTTTGTAAAGCTGGCGGTGGAGCAGAAAATAAATCGCCGACCAGACAAGAAAAGCGGGCATTAATCGCTTGAAGCGACGCGCCAAAAGCTCTCGCCAGGTGCGGCCTTTTTCGTAGAGCTGATGCCAGTAGATGTAGAAGGAGATCATCATGAAGCACGGCACGCCGAAGCGCCCCATGACATTGATCGCTAGGATGGACAAGGCCAATGCACCGCGCAGTTGGTGACTCTTGTGCAAGGAATCGATCGCCGGCTCGGTGACGTGGGTCAAGATGATGACGAACATGCAGACGATGCGCAGGGCGTCGAGGTTCTCGAGCCGGCGCGTAACGGGGCTGGCGGTGAGAATCGACGCCGGGACGATTGGCGGCGCTTCGTCCGCCACCATCGGCGACTGTGGCATGCTCGTCGGCGGAGCGAGCAGCGGGTCTGCGATGGGGGGAACCTGAGAAGACTTGGCCATGGTCGCATTCGTCAACGAGGCTCCCGACGCGTAAACGATAGAGGACATCCCCCAGCGCGTCGGAATTATCGGCTATTACGGCCCGCGCCATTGGCGGTGCGGCAGGGGCCGATAATACTCGCGATAAGCCGACTTTAGCCGCCATCGTCTAAACACGAGTTTGCAAGTGATCGGTTCTCCGATAGGTCTTGGATTTCGCGTGCGTCGCGTTTTCGCGTACTGCCCATTGCTCGGCGGCGAAGTTTGACTCGAGGAGCGCAGCCAATATTTCGCATCCCCCGACGGGCTTGATCGTCACCGAATCCTGGCCGTGAAGAAACGGATACGTCTTCGTCTGGCCCGTGATTCGGGCGAAGAAAAACTTGCCGTCATGGCCCGTCGCCGCCCCCTTCCCAGGCAGGAAGATCGGCCCTTCCCAGCCACCGGGACCGCAACACAAAGGCTCTCGGCTCGGCGCGGTCGGATCATCCGGCTGCATCTCGGCGAGGAAAACCAACTCGCGGCGATCGGCGAGTTGGATTGAGGCGCGCGCGGAGGCTGAGACGCGGACGTCGCCGTGACGGTACGGCGTTCGGAAAAGCACCCGCTCGCAGAAGGCGAACGCCCGGCGCGAGTTCCACGCGCGAAGCAGGTAAGCCCCGTCCAGCCGGATTCCCGTTCGATCGTGATGCACCAGGACGGATAAGCTGAGCTCACTAAACCGAATGCCCATGTACTTTGCATCGGCGGCAACGATCATGACCTGCGCTTTGCCCTCCCGCTCCGCGGGAACCAACTCCTCCTTGCTGAGCCGGTCTTTCCAGAAGACCAAATCTGCCGTGCCGAGCAGCGACACTTCTCGCACATGCGTCAGTGTCGCGGTCCATTTGACGTTGGTTTGCACAGGAAGGACCCCGGAGATCAATACCAAGTTTAGCTGTACCGCAACGTCGCGATGTTGTACCTGTGCGATGAACTTATCAGAAATGCGCCGCCCGATCCGCATCCGCACTTCCGCTTACCGGGCCGCCTACTTAGAATCCCCCTCGATGACTATCGTTTCCGAAATCCTCGAGCATAACCGTTCGTTCGTCGACCGGAAGGAGTACGAAGCCTTCCGCACCGATGGGTTCCCCAACAAGAAGCTCGTCGTGCTGACGTGCATGGATACGCGTCTCGTCGAGCTGCTCCCGCGGGCGATGGGTTTCCGTAACGGCGACGTCAAGCTGGTGAAGAATGCCGGGGCCATCGTGTCGCACCCGTTCGGGAGCGTGATGCGCAGCATTTTGCTGGCCATTTACGAGCTCAACGCCGAGGAGGTGGTCGTCGTCGGCCACTCAGGTTGCGGCATGATGGGTCTGAGTTGCGACCGGGTGCTCGAAAAGGTGCGCGCGCGCGGTGTGTCCGAGGACGTGTTGGCAACGCTGCGTCATGCGGGCATCGACCTCAAGCAATGGCTGAAAGGCTTTGAGGACGTTGAAGACGGCGTTCGCGAAAGCGTCGGCGTGATCCGCAACCACCCCCTTCTGCCGCGGGATGTGGCCGTGCATGGGATGCTGATGGACTCGGAGAGCGGGGCGCTGAAAATGATCGTCAGCGGATATGGGAAAGGCGATAACGACCACACGGGGTGCGCGAAGTAGGGAGACGCGGCCTGTCACCCCGTTCGCACTATCATCCTCACGCGCTCTACTTCCGCTCTCGCATACGCCTCCCGAAAAGTATCCATGCTCTCGAAAGGTGCGCTGGGCACGCGCCGCACGGGAATGTCAGCGCTCAATCGCGCGCAATCGAATGGCCACGGCGTCACCGCGAGTTCGGTGCAGGCTTCATTTAAAAAGTGCGTCCGCAACGTCAGCGGCGCGGCTTGGGCGCTCGGCTCAACATTTTCAATCTCGGGGAACAACGGCATAGCGCAGCAGAGTTGCAGGCTCAACCGATCGCAAAGCGTCAGCAGGTGAAAGTGAAACCGCAGCGCATCCTCCGCCGGGTGCATGTTCGGCTGGGCGAGCCCGAGTTTCAGCGGAACGTCGGTCCGCAGGTTGAGCTGGCGGCGGAGGTCTTCCTGATGCTCGATCTGCCGGTGCTGAAACTTGTTCAGCAGAAACTGGTCCTGGGGAGAACGCGCCCGCTCGTGCGGCTTGGGGTCACCCTGCTTCTGCGCAACAGCAGACAAGGCAAGCTGATGGAGGCTCACAAGCAGGGCCGCGTAAGGGCCCAGCGGCGCCGCGCGCTCCGCCGAGGCGGACCAGATGCGCGTCGCCAACGGCATGTCGATCTCAAAGACGTGAAGGGGCGCGGAGTCCTTGTTCAGGGTAGCCCGGCCCACGTCGTCATGCAGATGCCAGCCATCGTCGTGGTGGGCGACGGCGGCGCGAACCGGGTGCAGCGGCATCGGCTGCGCGAACGTGGCGTTGCCAAGGTGCTCGGCGAGAAAGCCGGCGAAGATCGCGTGGTCGGGTTGGGTGATAAGCGCGAATGTGCCATTCGCGGCGGGGCGGCGGATCATGAGGAGATTCTAGCGCGGATGAGTCCAACATGAAATCGTGCAAGTCGCGCGGATGCCGGGGGGTCAAGTTCCATCGCGCAGCACGTTCCCGTATAACAGCGCGCGGGACGGGCATTGGCGAGGTACCGGATGGAAAACTGGATGGTCGCATGTGCAGCCGGCGCGCTTTTGGCGCGAGCCGGCCTGGCCTTATACACATGCGGCCTCGTTCGCGCCAAGAACGCAGGCGGCGCGCTCCTGCGGCACGTCGGCGACTTTTGCTTGACGGCTCTGACGTTCTGGGCCGTTGGAATCGCGATCCTCGATCCCGGTGGCAATGCATCCGTCTTGAATTGGCACGCGCTCTTCGGATTGCGCGGCGACGACGCCGCTTTGTTCGGCGGACACGTCTTTCTGATGCTCTGCGTCACGCTGCTCGCCAGCGGAATCGTGGTGGGGTCGTTGTCCGAGCGGTCGAGGTTTTGGCCCTCCTTTGCGCCATCGGTCTTACTGGGTGGCGTATTGGTGCCTTTGTTCGCGCGATGGGCGGGCGCGAGCGGGTGGCTCGGGAGGATGGGGTTTCACGATGGCGCCGGCGCATCGTATGTTCACGTCGCCGCCGGCACCTGCGCGGCGGCGGGCGCCATCATCGTGGGCGGGCGAACGGGCAAGTACAATCGCGACGGCTCATCCAATGTCATCCCGGGTCACAGCCTCCCCCTCGCCGGCGGCGGCGCGGCGCTGATCGTGGTGGCCTGGCTCCCCTATGTGCTGGCGTTCTCCGGTGCATCCATGCTGACGGCCGGCATGATCGGCATGAACGTCGTGCTGGCGGCGGCTTCGGGGGGCATGGCGGCCCTGATCGTCGGACAACTGCGCTATGGCAAACCCGACATCACGCTGACATTGACCGGCGTACTCGGCGCCCTCGTGGCCATCACCGCCGGCGCGGACGTCATGAGCAACCTCTTTGCCGCGATCACCGGCGCGGTGGCCGGCGTCGTGGTGCCGTGGTTCGTTCTGCAGATCGACCTGGTGTGGAAGGCCGATGACCCCACCGGTGCCGTCGCGACGCATGCTGTCGGTGGCGCTTGGGGCCTCATCGCAACCGGATTGTTCGGTCCCGCCGCAAGCTGGAGCGAAAAACTGAAATCTCTGGGCACGCAGACGCTGGGGCTGCTCGTGGTCGCGCTTCTGGCAGGGGGGTTATCGGTGGTGGTCTTTGTCGCGATGAGTCGTCTTGTGCGGCTGCGGGCTCGAGAGGCCGACGAGTTCGACGGCTTGGACCTCGCCGAGCACGACATTGGCTCCTATCCAGATTTTCAGCAGACGACGATCAAAAGTTACCACCTCCGTGAGGCGTGAAGCGACCATCTCAATATCGCGCACCGTTGCTCAGGAAGCGGTAAACCAGCAGCGCGATGAGAATGACATATCCCGCCCAGACGGCGAGGCCCACGAGCCACACCATTAGAAGAACGCCCCAGGTGGCCGGCGAGCGCGGCAACGATTGGGTGACGTAATCCTGACGGGCTTGCGAGCCCGCGCGGTAGTCGAGCGGATCGGGGTGAGCAGGGGGACCAGGCGGCGGGGGGGGAGGCGGGGGCATGGCCATGGAGAGACCCCAGCAGCATCATCAGGCCGAAGCGGGAATCTGATCGCGGAACTTCGCCTTGAACCCATCCAGCGATTCGATGCCGTCGGGTAGCTTCGCTTCTTCGATGAGCATGACGGGAATTCCATCCCGCACCGGATAGCGCAATCCACCGGTTTCGGCCACCAGATAGTCGCCCTGCTGTTGCAGCTTGGAGCGGGTGAGCGGGCAGCGCAAAATGCTGAGCAGGTCAGGGTCGATGGTGTTGGGACGCGTGGTATCGGCGGTGTTTTGGCTCATGGCAGTTCCGGAACGAATAGGCGCAGACAGTATAAGGCATCCGCCAGCAGCATCAAGGTGAGCGGCGACAGCGCCGTGATCGCGGGGCCCGTTGTCTCCCGTTCCATCTCGCCCGCCCGCGCATGCAGCGTCAGCGTGTGCAGCATCCCATCGGCAAGCGGCCGTCCGGTGGGATTCCACAGAAGCGCGAACAGGCCCCACGGTTGATTGGTCGCATGGTCCGGCTGGGTCTCGCGCACGTGATATTCCACCGCGCGCGATACCGCTGCCGCAAGGGCACGATCCTCGGTCGCCACCGCGAAGTCGGCGGCCGCATGGAGAATGACCAACTCGTGATACCAGTGCGCCTCGGGATTGTCGGCGGCGGTGGGCTTAAGAAACGATCCACTCGCCGACTGCCGCCGCTGCAGATGTCCAAAGGCATCGGCGGCCAGATCCGTCCAAGGGTCCCGGAAGAAGATCTTCCCCGCGTGATGTAACGCCAGGGCGGTCCAAACCATCTCGGTGACCGCTTCCCCACTTGCCGCCGACAGCGGGCTCGGGGGCCATGGATGGCGGATCAGCCGGGATTCCAGATCATCGCACCACCCGCGCAGCGCCTCGTCCCAGCGGCTAAAGTCCATTCTCGGCAGCGTCTCGTAAGCTATTCGGAACGCATTAAGCCAGCAGTAAACCAGCAGTGGGCGATAGACCCGGCGCCTGTGGCCGACCCGGTCGATGACACCGACATCCGAAACGCCCGGTGTGGCGTCGATCAGTGGCCGCATCAATTCGATTACCGGGCTCAGCGGAACTGCACCCCGCAATGCGAGCGGAAAGACAATACCGCGCTCCACGCACAGCTGGCCGGATTTTTCGGAGAATGGCGGAACATCCGTCGAAAGCGATTGCATCGCCAGCCATCCCTTTATTAAGCTGGCATACCTCGAAAACTCATTGCGGGTGTCGTTCATTCAGGTCGCCGGATCACTTTCTATGATGCT
>JBBRIN010000085.1:0-9261 GCA_038221115.1 Tepidisphaerales bacterium | reverse complement strand
TGAATTCGAAGGGCGATGTCTTCAGTCGTGCCGTCAGGCTTCCTGCGCTGTACGACGACGGGCACCTGCCGCTCCTCGTGGAGGAGCGCCGTGGTGAGCATGATGCGATTGAATTCGTACTGCGGGGTGCCGTCGATGGTGAGAATGCGGTCGCCGACCTTGATGCCGGCTTTCTGCGCGGGCGAATTCGGCAACACGCTGCCCACGACGGAAGGCGGCGCGCTGAATCCGATCAAAAATACGATGACGAAACCGATCGCGGCGAGGATGATGTTCATTACAACGCCGGCCGACACGACGATCATTCGCTGGCCGACGCCCTTGCGGTTGTAAGCGCGCGGATCGGATGCGACGGCGTTGGGCTTGAGGTCGTCCTGGCCGAGCATCTTGACGTAGCCGCCGAGCGGGATCCAATTGAGGCGATACTCGGTTTCGCCCAGGCCGGCGGCGTCGGCAGCCTGCGTGAGCTGATCGTCGCTGTAATCGCCGTCGCTGTCCTTCTCCGCGCCCTTCGCAGCGAGCAGGTCGCCGGCGCGGCGCCGGTATTCCTGCTGGGTCGAACCAAACTTCAAGCCGATGCCTTTGCGCCAAGCCAGAAGCGCCTGGCCGAAGCCGACGGCAAACTGCTCGACGCGGATGCCGACCCATTTGGCGGCGATGAAATGGCCCAGCTCGTGGAAGAAGACCACGAAGCCGAACCCGAAGATCATGAGCGCGACCAGCAGGCTTTGCGTCAGATACTGTAAGATCATGCGATTGGTCCCATTCTCAGAAAACTGCAGTCGTATACGTTCGGTGGCCTAGCTGGAGGTCGCGACGGTGCGTTGGCGGCCGATAAAGGCATCGGCCGTGCGGCGCGCCCACCGATCCGCCTCAAGCAGATCGTCCATCGTAGGTTGCGCCTGAACCGCGTGGGCTTCGATTGTATTCTCGACGGCCCGGGAGATTCCCCCGAAGGCGATTTTTTCGGACGCGAATGCGGCAACGGCGGCCTCGTTTGCGGCATTGAGAACGGCCCCAAGCGTGCCGCCACGCCGTGCAACGTCACGGGCGAGACGCAGTGCGGGAAATCGCTGCTCGTCGGGGGGCTGGAAATTCAGCGCGAAGGCCTTGGTCAGGTCCAGCGTCCGGCTGATGCCGGGGAGCCGCTGCGGATAGGTGAGGGCATACTGAATCGGCGTGCGCATATCCGGCGGGCCTAGCTGTGCGATCACGGATCCGTCAAGGTACTCGACCATCGAATGCACGACCGACTCGGGATGCACCACCACCTGAATGCGCTCCGGCGGGACGTCAAAGAGCCAGCACGCCTCGATCAGCTCCAAGCCTTTGTTGAACATGGTTGCCGAGTCGATGGTGATCTTATTGCCCATGCGCCAGGTGGGGTGATTGAGCGCGTCTTCCAGGGTTGCATTTTCGATCTGCTTCAGCGTCGCGTTGCGGAAGGGCCCACCGCTGGCTGTCAGGATCAGCCGCTTCACCTCATGGGCGCGGCCGGAGTGTAGAGCTTGAAAGATGGCAGAGTGCTCGGAGTCAACCGGGAGGATGGGCACGCCGCGGCGGCGCGCCTCCGGAATGAGCAAAGAGCCGGCGACAACGAGCGATTCCTTGTTCGCCAATGCCAGCGTCTTGCCGGCTTTGACCGCGGCGAAGACGGCCGGCAGACCGGCAGCCCCGACGATGGCGGCAAGGACAATATCGATGTCATCGCGGATGATCATCTCGACGACACCGGCGGGGCCGACGTAGACTTTCGTGCCTGTCGCTGCTGCGGCGTTGCGGACTCGCGCTGCCTGGGCGGCGTCGGTAATGGCCACGGCTGCGGGGGAGAATTGCCGTATCTGCTCGATCAGCTTGTCGGCTTGCGTGTGGGCGCTGAGCGCAGAGACTCGATAGTCCGTCCCGAGGTGGGTCAGCACATCCAGCGCATTGGTGCCGATGGATCCGGTCGACCCGAGAATGGCAACACGTTTGGCCACGCGCGCTCACTATACCGTTCGGTGGGGGCCTCACAAGTCGGGCCATGGGTCCGGCGGCACGAGCCGGCCCCTTCATTAGACGAGGGTTTTTGGCTTAAACCACAGGTCGAGCGTGGGGGTGATGAGGCTCACGAGGAGCAACGCGAGGTAAGGCGCGAATGACAGGCCGATGAACAACTGCATTGCGGCGGTCAGCACGCCGATCAGGACGGCATAGATCGTGCGTGCCCGTCGCGTCATCGGGCGGATGGCGGGGGACGTCGCCAGAAAGAACGCCATGAAGAGAAGCGGACCGGACATCGCCTCGTAGTTGGCGAAGGTGACCGCTTTGGCGGGGCCGACGTCGTGACTGCGCATCGCGAGCCATCGCCAGTCGATCTGGGTATGGCTCAAGCCGCCGGTGTTGACCTCGCGAATCACCGCCGGCACCGGCAGCACGATGAATGCCGCCATCGCTGAGATATAAATGAATAACGGGATGCGGAAGTCGATGACGCCGCGATAGAGCAGAAAAAGCCCGCCGACGATGACAGCAATCGCGCTGGCTGCTCCGATCGGCCCGGGTTGGCCGCCGAGGATGAGGTCTTCCAGCGGGGGCATTTCATCGCGGAGCAGGCCGTCGAGGGAGAGCCACGTGCGATCGGGGCGCTTCTGGCCCGACGTGAAGGCCGACAGCTTCTCGGCGGCCGATGTTTCATTGAGCGAATCGCGCCCCATGGCAGCGGGCGTTCTGGTCCACCCTTCGCTCCAGGCGATCGACGTGCTGCCGCGGTCAACCCGCCGCACGTCGCCGAGGAAGAGGTGGTCCTTTTGAAGCACCCAGTGCGGCACGAGCGCCTGCTTGAAGATGACGACGAGGAACAGGTAGGCCACCAGCACCGGGTGGACGCGTCCGGAGCCGGCGCCGCCGAGGAGCCAGGCGAGCATGACCACGAGCATGCCGGCGCCGACGGCGATCGCCCACTGCGCGCCGACGAGGGGCTCATCGAACGGCGGGTCGCCGGTCATCAGGTGAACCGGAAGCATGAGCGCCAGCAACAGCGCAAGCCAGAGCGTGTGCGCCAGCCTGACCTGCCGGCCGCGCGATCCGATGCGCCGCCAGACGAGGAGGCTGAGCACGGCAGACGAAAGCACGACACCGATCAGCAGGAGTGCCCGCCAACCATAGAGCAGCGCGGCGGCGGTGATAGGGAAAAGCGCGCCCATGACGTGCAGCGAGAAAAATGCGGAGAGGGTCATGCCGCTGTGCGCGAGCATCGGCCGCGGCCCTGCCTGCATCAGGCCGGGAGCATATGCGAGCTTTACGGGTAGCTCTGAAGTTGAGGCCGGCACATCGATCATGCTGAAAGACCGCTCTTACCTTCCTGCACGCTCGGCAATCTTGAAGTCCCCCGTTCGGCCTCGGACTTCAACGCGCGGATCCCGGCGAGGAGTGGGAGATGGGACGGGCACACGTAGCTGCACACGCCGCACTCGATGCAGGCATCCAGGCCCAGCACCTGTCCGAGCTCGACGTCGCCGCGCTGCGCCGCCTCCAACACGCCGGCGGGTTGGACGCGGGTCGGGCAGCTCTCGGCGCACCAGCCGCAGCGAATGCACGGATCGGCGGGAGTAGGGGTGTGCCGCGGCATGGCGTGAAGCGTCAGCTCTCCGCCGGATACGACTGCGTCGGCGCTCACCTCGTTCTCGTGCAGCACGCTCCCCCGGCGGATGGTGATGCCGTCGGCCGACACGTCGCACTGCTCCAGCACTTGGCGCAAGGGAGAACCCACTGGCGCTACGATGTAGTGCGTGATGCCCGAGATGTGGTCGCGGATGGCGATCGGCACCCGGAGCATGGATTGCTGCCGCGTGGCGCAGCGCGCGACGGCCAGCGCGGCGGCGGCGTCGACGACGACTGTCTTTTGTTCGACCGGTGAACGGCCGGGCTTCAAACGCCGCCCGAGCAGCGAATGAAGCAGCATGGTGGGGTGGCTCTCGGGATAGTCGTTCAGCACCGGCACGACGTCGACGCCGGCTTTGCGCGCCAGTCGCCTCAGGGGCGCATGCCACTTTCCGGGAGATCCCGCTTCGACGACGATCATGACCTGCTTGGCCTCGGTCAGCCGCGCCAGGAGCATCACACCGGCGAGCATGAGCGGACCGGAGCGCGCCGCCAGGATGCCGTTGAGCCGCATCGTCGGTTCATCGTCAAGAAGGGTGCAAAGAATGGTGTCGGCGGGCTGGCGGAGGGCGCGGTAAAGCTGGCCGATCAGGTCGGGACTGCCGGTGCGTTCGGCCCATACGCCGGCGTCGCGCAGGCGGTCGATCCAGTGGGCGAGGTCGCTGCCATCCACGTGCGCCACCGCTTCCAACTCCTGCTCGTGTGCATGCGCGCGCACGGCATCGTGCGATTCACCGGCGGCCGGACGGTCTTCAAAATCCGGCTCGATGTCGACGGCGGAGACGACATGACCATTGAGCAACTGCACCCGGCTGGTGCCGACGATGCGGCCGCTGGTGGGGGCCAGCGCGGCCGGCGATATCTCCGGCCCCGGGTCGCACAATTGCTCGCCTCGATCCACGCGCGACCCGGGTGGCTTCTGGGCTGTCGCCGCGGGGCCCGGTCGCATCGAAAGCGGCACCTGCAGGCGCGTCGGAAGCTCGAGCACGCGCAGCGCCGGCGCTTGCGAGGGCCACGCCGGCCCAGACTGCGGTTCAGGAGATTGTGGCACGTCTGTTGACTTCACATAGGCCGAATGTTTGGCCATCCCCTGCCCCGTTCTATGCGCCCGCCAGCCGGATGCCCTGCGCCCGGCACACGCTCCTCAATGTGTCGGCGGCGACCTTGAACAGCTCGGGCCCGGTCTCGCCGTGCGAGTGGCCCGCGACCTTGAGATGCGGCTCGAGCGCGAGGAACCCACGATAGCCGCTGTCCCAGGCATCCTTCAGAATCGCGGGAATGTGGCCATCCCCCTCGCCCGCCGGGACGACCTGTCCGGTTCCCGCCTTGGCGTCTTTGATGTGAATGTGCGCGGTGAACGGCTTGAGCAGCGGCCAATTCACGCTCGGATCTTCGCCCACCTGCACGAAATTAGCGAAATCAAAAGCGCCGCGCAGCTTGGGTGAGTTCGCCGCCTTCAGCAGGGCCTCGCACCGCCTGCCGATGTCGCCGAAAATCCCCTTTTCGTTCTCGTGAAGGAGCGCCACCGGTATGTCCTTCAAGTGCTCCACTTTTTGCCGAAATCGGTCAACGACTTCATTCTGGTGAGGATCGAGCGGCCCCTTACCCTCGCCGCCGGTGGGGTAATAGCTGAACACGCGGATGAAGGGGCTCTTGAAATAAAGCGCCAGATCGACGGCGCGCTTAAACCTGTCAAAATGCTCGTGCCACGGCTTGTCGATCGCCACCTTGCCGATTGGCGAGCCAATGGAGATGACGCCAAGTCCATTGCTATCCAGCTTGTTCTTGATCTCGCTGCGCAGAGCATCGTCGAAGTCCATCACGTTCTTGCCGTCGACGCCGCGCAGCTCGAAGTGCGTGACGGCGTTTTCACGGCAGACGCGGATCTGATCGTCAAGGTTTGGGCCGATCTCGTCGGCAAAAGCGGAAAGCATAAGTGTGGACGTGTCGGTGGGCATAGATGCGGGTGCTCCGTGCGGAATTTGCGAGGCGGCGGCATTGTAGATGCCGGTGGGAAGGCGTCAAAGCCGGCTCGGATTGCATCTACTGCTTGCGAGGACCGAAGTTGAATCGCGCCAACTCCGAAGGGGTGCGCGACGTCTTCATCAACTCCGTGAAGCGAGCGACCAGCTCCGGATTTGCCGAGGCGACATCGCGCTGTTCCGCCGGATCGTTCGCCAGATCGTAGAGCTCAATCGGAGCATTGGGGTTCGTATTGACCTTGTTGCGGATCGCCTTCCAGTTGTTGATCCGCGCGGCCTGGGAACCGCCCTGGGAATGAAATTCCCAATAGAGGTATTCGTGTTTGGGATGAGTGCCCTTTTGCACGAGCGCGGGGAGGAATGAGATCCCATCAAGGCCCTTGGGCGTCTGGGCGCCGGCAACGTCACTGAGCGTCGGAAGAAAATCCCAGAACGCGCCGATGTAATCGGACGTCGAGCCTGCCGCAATGTGCCCGGGCCAACGGGCGATCAGCGGCGATCGGATGCCGCCTTCATAGAGGTCCTGCTTATAGCCGCGCAGATTGGCGGTGGAGTTGAAGAAGACCGGGTCGGTGCCGCAGAGGGGGAAGACGGCGCCGTTGTCGCTCGAGAAGAGCACCAGCGTGTTGTCATCGACGCTCAGTTCCTTGAGCGTTGCCATGATACGGCCCAGGTAGTCGTCAATCCGCGTGATCATCGCCGCGTAGGCAGCGTGCGGTGTCTCCTGCGCAAAGTAGTGCTTCTTTCCGTCGTAAGGGGTTTCCGGCCAATGCTCGGCCAGGTAGGGGGCCATCGCCTCCTGCGGGATTTGCAGCGACAGGTGAGGGAGTGGCGTGCAGAAGTACAGGAAGAACGGTTGATCCGGCCGCTGGGTGTGATGATCTTTAAGAAAGCGGATCGCGTCGTCGGCCATCAGATCGGGGGCGAACTGCTTGCCGACCGCAAGATCTACCCGGTTACCCTCAAGGACCTCTTTGACGCCGTCCCGCCAAAGGTGATCCGTGTAATGGTTGTGGGCGACGGCCTGGCAGAGGTGCCCATAGAAATGGTTGAAACCCTGCTGATTCGGCTCGCCGGATGTTCCGGGGCCGCCTAGTCCCCATTTGCCGATCGCGGCCGTCGTGTACCCGGCCTTCTGGAGCACATGGCCGAGCGTGACGGTGCCGGTCGGAATCGGAACCTGTCCCTCCGGCTTCACCTCCTGGTTGTCGCGGATGTAGGAGTGGCCGGTGTGATAGCCCGTCAAAAGCGTGCAGCGCGACGGAGCGCAGACCGTCGACCCGCTGTAGAAGTCGGTGAAGCGCATTCCATCGGCGGCGAGCTTATCGGCATTGGGTGTATGGATTTTGGTCTGGCCATACGAGCCAAGTTCGCCGAGCCCCAAATCGTCACAGAGGAACAGCACGATGTTTGGCTTCTTCACCGCCGGCGCGGCGGACGCGGTAGGGGCGAGCACCAGGCAAGCGGCCGCAAGAAGCAACAGAACGTGTTTCATGACGATCCTTCTAATGTGCCGCAGGCGTTCCGGCAGCGGCATAATCCTGGTACTTCTGGGCAAGATTCGCTGTTTCGGCGGACCTACCGCCGCTATACGTTGTCCGCCGCCGGATGGATCCACGGCGCACGGTAGGGGCGGCGCAGCAGTTTGTTCGCTTCGGGGTCGTCGCGAATCTCCCCCTTCTCCGCGTCCCAATGTAGTTGGCGGTTCGCCTGAACGCTGAGATTCGCGAGGATGCAGCTCGCGGTCGAGATGTACCCCTGCTCGATATCCGCCACCGGCTTTGCGCGCGACCCGATGCATGCAAGCAGGTTCTTCATGTGCCCCCGGATCGCGGGGGCAACGTGCTTCTCCAATTCCTTTTCCGTCTTGTCCTCGGGATACTCGTCCAGCTCGAGCTTCACGTCCTTGTGGATCGGATCGCCCTTGGCCGGCGTAAATGTGTACCCCATGACCGACGCCTCGAGCGTGCCCTTGTCGCCGAAAAACGTAGCACCCCACGGAAACCGCTGGTCCGGTGGCGCGCCCCAGGTGCGATGCTGCCAGATCACCTTCACATCGCCAAAGTCGAACGTGGCGGCCTGCGTGTCGGTGATGTTCGCCTTTGAAGCCTTGTCGACCAGGATTCCGCCCGATGAGCTGACCGACTTGGGCCATCCCAGGTCGAGCATCCAGCGCGTCATGTCGAGCATATGTACGCACATGTCGCCGACGATGCCGTTGCCGTACTCCATGAACGAGCGCCACTTGCGCGGGTGGCACAGCGCGTTGTACGGCCGCATGGGCGCGGGGCCGGTCCACATCTCGTAATCGAGATTCTCCGGCGGTTGGGTATCCGGTGGGTTACCGCCCGCGCGCATGTGGTAATAACAGTAGATCTCAACGAGCCCGACCTTCCCGAGCTTCCCCTCCTTCACAAATCGATCCCGCGCCTCGATCAGATGGGGAGTGCTCCGCCGCTGCGTGCCGATCTGCACGACGCGCTTGTATTTTCGCGCCGCTGCCAGCATGGCCTGGCCTTCAGCGATGTCGACGCTGATCGGCTTCTGACAGTACAGGTCTGCGCCCGCCTCGCACGCTGCGATCATCGGCAGCGCGTGCCAATGGTCCGGCGTCGCCACCTCAACGAGGTCCAGGTCCTTCTCCTTCAGCATCTCCCGATAATCGTGATAGATTCGCGGGCGCTTTTTCGACGCCTGGCGCGTCGCCACGACGTCGGCGGCTTCCTCCACCATTTTCTTGTCGACGTCGCATAGTGAAACCACCTCGACCGGGGCGACCTGAATCAGCCGAAGGATGTCGCATTTGCCGTACCACCCGGTGCCGATCAGCCCGACACGAAGCGGCTTTTGATCGGCGGCGTAAGCGACATAACCGGGCATCGCCGAAAGCGCGATCGCGGCCACGGAACCTTTCAGCAGCGTGCGGCGGGTGAGAGACATCTGAAGCCTCGTGTAAAAAGGATCGGTTCGTCGGTTAGCGGGATCGCGACGGCATTCACTTGGCGTCAGCCGCCGCGCTTGAGTCCTTGGGGATGATGCCTTGAGTCCGCATCCATTCCTCGCAGCGCTGCGTCCAATGGTTCACCGGATTGTTCCCCGGATGCATCCCAAAGCCGTGCGCACCGGCGGCATAAATGTGCATCTCGGCGGGGATTTTCGCCTGCTTCAACGCCATGTAATAAAAGATGCAGTTCTCGCTGTTGACGCGATCCTCGTGCGCCATCACCAGGAACGCCTGCGGCGTCTGGTCCGTCACATGGATCTCCGGCGCAAGCTGTACCGAAAACGACTGCCCGTCACCCGCGCCGCCCGCCGCCTCAGGCTTGTCTTTCTTCTGGAGCACGCCGCCCGGGTACACCAACATCGCAAAATCTGGCCTTCAACTTACCTGATCCACAGCGTCGATAACCTCGTACGCGCGCTTGTCGAAATTGGTCGATGCCGCCGCCGCGAGGTGTCCGCCGGCCGAGAAGCCCATAATGCCGATCCGGTCCGGCTTCAGGTTCCACTCCGCGGCCTTCGATCGCACCAGCGAAATCGTCCGCTGTGCATCCTGCAACGCCGGCAGATGCTTGGGCATCCCCTCCGGCGCGGGCACGCGATACTTCAGGACGATGCCCGTCACGCCAATAGTATT
>JBBRIN010000084.1:0-9313 GCA_038221115.1 Tepidisphaerales bacterium | reverse complement strand
CGCGGACAAACCTAGAGCAACGACCCGATGGCCTTCCTTAACCCCATCCTCGCCTTCCTCGGGATCGCCGCCGTCTCGGTGCCGATCCTGATCCACTTGCTTAACAAGCGTAAGTACGATCGCGTGGTGTGGGCGGCGATGCGGTTCCTGAAAGTGAGCGTCGAAGAAAATCAGCGGCGGATTCAGATTGAAGATTTGCTGCTGCTGCTGCTGCGATGCCTCATGCTTGTGTTCCTGGGGCTGGCACTGGCGCGTCCGACGCTGGGGTGCGCGAATGCGCTGTTGGGGGACCGCACGGTCAACGCGGTGATCGTCCTCGATAACAGCTATTCGATGAGTGCGACGGACGGCGTGAAGAGCCGGTTCGATCAGGCGAAATCGGCGGCGGATCAGGTGCTGAATACGATGCCCAATGGATCGGTAGTGGCGCTGGTGCTCGCATCGGACCTGGCGAATCCGGTCATTCCGGAACCGACGTATGACTTGTCGAAGGTGCGGCGAACGATTCAGGAAGCGAGGCTGACGAGCCGCGGATCAAACCTGCTGCCGTCGATCGATCAGGCGCTGAAGATGCTTGAAGGGCGATCGGTGCTTCGCAAAGAAGTGTACGTGTTCACGGATGGGCAACTCATCGCGTGGAAGCAGATCGGCCAGGTGCATAAGCTCCTTGAAGCGAGGAGGAAGGACGTCAAGTCGAGTGTGGTGCTGGTCGGCAGCCATGAGGAGGACAACCTGGCCGTCAGTAATTTGCGGATGGCCAGCGGCATCGCGGCGGTCGATCGGGAGCTGCGCTTTGAGGCGGAGGTGCATAATTACGGGTCGAAGCTTGCTGAAAATGTTCGGGTGACGCTGCGGGTGGACTCGGCAGAGCCTTCCGACGAGCAGACGATCGCACAGGTGGCGGCCGGTGGAAGCAAGACGATCTCGCTGCACGCGAAGCTGCGCGACGAGGGGTACCACTCGGTGACCGCGGCGATCCCGGCGGACCACCTGCCGGCGGACGACGTGCGGACGATTGCCGTGCGCGCGGTCACGCAGGTGAAGGTGCTGCTGGTGGATGGGGGATCGACGACGACGGGGCGGGATGCGGAGAGTTTTTACCTTCGGCACGCGCTGCTGCCGGTGCCGCCGAGCATGGCGGATGGCTACTTCATGAAGCTGGCGACGGTGCCGTCGTCGGATCTGGACAGCACGCGATTTGAAGGATACGACGCGGTGATCGTCGCCAACGTGGCGGATTTTTCGCAGCGGACGCTGGAGGCTTTTGCGGATTATCTGCGGCGCGGCGGGGGGCTGATCTTTTTCCCAGGGGATGCAACGTCGCCGAGCTTTTACAACGAGCAATTGTCGAAGGTCTATCACTTTCTGCCGGCGACGTTCGGGGAGGCGAAGGGCGACGCGCGGAAGGAGAATCAGTTTTTCACGCTGCAGAAGAACCAGTTTCAGCACCCGATCTCGGCGATCTGGTCGGACGCCGCCAATGGCACGCCGGCGTCGGCGCGGTTCTTCAAGGCGTTTGAGCTTCAGCCGGTGGACGATGGGCTGAAGCCGGGCGAGCAGGCGCGGGCGGGAGATAAGTCCGCGCAGAACGCCGCTGAAGCGGGGAAGCCGCGCGTGGTGTTGAGCTTTGGCGCGGGCATGGCGGGCGGGGACAATTCGCTTGCGGGAAAACCGGCGGTGATCGAGCGCACCTGGGGGCTGGGGCGGGTGGTTCTTTTTGCCAGCACGGCCAGCAGCAAGTGGACGGACCTGCCGATTGCGGCCGGCGGCGGGATTTTTCTTCCGCTGCTCGACCGAACCGTCGCTTCCATCGTCGAACGACAGGACGAAGCGCTCAATCTGCGCGTGGGCGAGCCGTTCCTCTTTCATCCGGGAGATGAGTCCATCGGCAAAGAGGCCCTCTTCTTCCGACCCGGTCAAAAAGAGGAAGCGACCGACTCGCGACAGATTCAGCTCACACGCGGCGGCGGGCTGCCGGTTGTCACCTACGATCAAACGGATACGGCCGGCGAATATGTCGTGAAAATGCCCTACGGCAATCCATTGAAGTTCGCGGCGCAGATCGAGAGCGACAACAGCGAATCGACGCTGGACGAGATTGGCAAGCCGCAGGTCGACCAATTGGCTCAGGTGTGCGCGGTCACGCATTGGTCGCCGGGGGATAGCCTGGAGCCGGAGATAGAAAAATCGCGGACGGGAACGGAACTGTGGACGCAGTTTGCGTGGCTCGTGTTGGCGCTGGCGGCGGCGGAAATGTTTTTGGCGAATTGGTTCAGTCGATCGAAGTGATGGCGTACTGGTTGCTCAAACTTCTGGGGATTCGGGCGGAGAACGGCGCGTTTATTACGCATCCGGGGCTGGCGCTGCGGGGGGCGATTCCGCCGGCGCTGATCGTCCTGATCGGTCTGGTGCTGGGATGCACGGCGGTGTGGCTGTACCGGCGCGAGGCGGAGTACGCCGGAGCGTTCAAGCGGTACACGATGGCCGGGTTGCGCATCGCGTTTCTCGGGCTGCTTCTGGTTCTGCTGCTTCGGCCGGTGTTGAGCTTCACGATGGAGAACACCGTTCGGCGAAGCCTGGTCATTCTCGTCGACACGAGCATCAGCATGGGCATCAAGGACCCGCGCAGCGAAGCGCCGGATCAGAAGCGCGGGGCGATCGCGCTGGACTTGATCGATCCGACGAGGGGCATGGATCAGACATTGTCGCAGGACCAGATCAATCGGGTTTCACAGGTTTCGCGGGTGGATGTTTTGAAGGCCATTTTGAACGGACGAAGGCTCGATCTGTTGGGGCGGCTCAGCAAGGACTACGACCTGAAGTTTTTCGCATTTGGGGATTCGGTGGATGGCAAGGGGCCGACGACGATGCCGAGCGGCGCCGCGACGCAGCCGGCGATGGCGTGGGTGAACAAGCTGGAAGCCTGGTCGCCGGTGACGCCGATTGGGGATGAGCTGCGGCATACGATCGCGCGCACGCGCGGCCAACCGGTCGCGGGGATCGTGCTGATGACGGATGGTGGAAACAACGCGGGCTCTGATCCGATCATGGCCGCGCGCGCGGCGCGACAGGAGGGGGTGCCGCTTTACACGTACGGCGTGGGGATCAGCAGCCCCAAGGACATCATCGTCGCGGATATCTTTGTCCCGAACGACGTGGTTTTTGCCAAGGATGAGGTGCCGGTTACGGTGCGCGTCCGGGCGACTAACTTGAAGGGGGAATCGGGGAAGCTGGTGCTCACGCTTGGCGGGCAAAAGGTGGACGAACACATCGTCGACTTCACGCAGGAAGAACAGTTGGTTCCGCTGAAGCTCACGCCGGCTCGCAAAGGAGAATTCGATCTTGTCGCATCGATCGAGCCCCGGGCCGACGAGGCGGAGACGCGCAACAACTCGACGACGAAGCGGCTGAAGGTGGTCGAAGACAAGATCAAGGTGTTGTTCGCCGAGCAGTCGCCGCGCTGGGAATTCAAGTATCTGATGCAACAGATGCTCCGCGACCGGCGGGTCGAGGTGAAAGTGTGGCTGGTGGACGGCGACCCGGGGATTTCCAAGGGTGAAAAATCGCCGTACCTGGCGGAATTTCCCAGGACCAAGGCTGAGCTGAACGACAAATTCGACGTGCTGATTCTGGGGGACGTGGATCCGAAGAAGCTGACGTCGGACCAACTGACGAACATTGCGGATTTCGTGACGATCGCGGGGGGCGGGTTCATCATGAGTGCCGGGCGGGGGTACGCGCCCAACGCCTACGTGAATACGCCGATTGAAAAGATGCTTCCGGTCGATCTGGATGCGGGCAAATTCTTTTCGCCGTCGGGGCCGAACGCGGATGTGTACGACAAGCCGCTCAGGATGGAGCTGACGCCGAAGGGGGCGCGGAACGGGATGCTTCGGCTGTCGGATCGGGAGGACGAGTCGATCCGGCGCTGGAAGCAGCTTCCGCCGATCTTCTGGGAAGCGCGCGTGGGGCGCGCCAAGCCGGCGGCAGAAGCGTTGTTGGTTGACCCGGACCCGGTGAAGGCGATCCGCGGCGAGAAGATGCCGATCGTGGCGCTCCAACAATACAAGCTCGGGCAGGTGATCTTCGTGGGCACCGACAACACGTGGCGCTGGCGGCGCAACAAGGGCGATGAATTTTACATCACGCTCTGGGGGCAGATGATCCAGCGGGTGGCGATGCCGCACCTGCTCGGGTCGAAGCGCACGCAGTTGAGCGCGGATAAAAAGCAATATGCGTCGGGGGATCGCGTCACCATTTTCGCGCGGCTGTACGATTCGACCTACGAGCCGGTGACGCTCGACACGGTGAAGGGGTATTACCAGATCGCCGGTGGTGACGGCACGTCGCCGACGGAGCGGGAGGTGAGTCTGCGCCCGGTGCCGGAGCAGAAGGGGATGTACAAGGGGGAGTTCATCGCGCCGGCGGCAGGGAATTACCAGTTTTACGTCGACAAGCCGGGCGAGCCGGACGTTAAGATGGATCTGACCGTGACCGAATCGACCGTGGAGTTTGGCGATACGGCGATGAATGAAGAGCTGTTGAAGAACCTTGCGGCAACAACGGGAGGGGATTTCTTTCGGGAAGAGACGCTTTATAAGCTGCCCGATACGATTCGGTTGAAGACCGAGCGGATTGGGTGGCCGGTGGAGGTTGAACTGTGGTCGACGAAACTTTTCTTCCTGCTGGCGCTGTCGGTGGTGACGGCGGAGTGGATTTTGCGGAAGACGGCGCAGCTGAAATGAAATGAGTTGGAACCACGGATGGACGCAGATGAACACAGATATCTGTGGTTTCACCTCTTCTTATCATGAGCCAGATCCTTGTAACGAAACTTTCGGCGGTGCGATCGAAGTATGCCTTCGTGTGCGTGGGCACGGGCGTCGCGACCGCGCTCATCGTCGTCGTTTGCGCCTTGACGCTGGGCATGCTGCTGGACTGGTGGCTGGACCTTCCGCGGGTGATTCGCGCGGCATTCCTGGCGATTGACCTGGCGCTTCTGATGGTCATTCTCGTGGGGCAAATTGTGGTGCCGATCGTCACTGCGCCGGCGGACGACGACATTGCGCTGCGGGTTGAGGATGCGCACCCCGCCTTTCGATCGCGGCTGATTGCGGCCATCCAACTGGGGAGGCCGGGCGCGATCCCAGCCGGGGCGTCGGCGGCGTTTGCGCGGGCGACGGTGGCGCAGGCGGAGGACATCGCGGAGGTGGTCGATTTCGCCGTGGTTGTCGGCACGGGGCACATGACCAAGCTGCTGATCGCCGCCACGCTTATCTTGATCATGGGCCTCATGGCGTTCGCGGGGGGATTCCGCGATGGCGTTTCCACCGATCTTCTCGGTCGCGCATTCCTATCGAACACGGCGGTGCCGCGGAAGACTCGGATCGAAGTGCTCTCGGGCGATTTCAGGATTGGGCGCGGTGATTCTGCCGAGCTGCGGGCCAGTGCGCGCGGCGTCGTCCCCGGCGATGGGTCGGTTGAGATCAAGTTCGACAGCGGCCGCAGCCAATCGCCGCGCATCGCGCCCACCGCGGAAGACAAGGCGGCCTTCGTGCTCAAGCTGGAGAATGTTCAGGACTCGTTCCGTTACCGGCTTAAACTCGGCGACAGCACCAGCGAGTGGCGCCGGGCGGATGTCCTCATTCCGCCGGTCGTCACGCGGCTCGAGTGCCAGCAGGTTTACCCGGAATACACGCACCTGGGCACCGTGGCGCGATCGCTGGGCGACCTTTCGATTCTCAGCGGCAGCCGGCTCATATTGAAGGTCAACAGCAACAACCCGATCGCCCCCGATGCGCTCGGCGCCCCAAAGCCGCTTAACGTCGTACACCTGATCAACCCGGACAACGCGGTGGTCGATGTGCGCCTTCAGATTGATGCCAAGGACGCGCGGCAGTTGACGGCGGACGTTCCTGTACCGCCCAAGACGTCGGGTTTTTCGATCCACCTGCACGATATCAACGGCCTTTCCAGCAAAGACCCGGCGGTGTATCGCGTGGACCTGGTGCCGGACAAGGATCCGACCGTCCGCATCAACTACCCCGACCGAAAGGAAGAGCTTGTGACGCGCGTCGCGACGCTCGAGATTCGCTTCGACGCGGCGGACGACTTCGGGCTCTCCAAGCTGTCGCTGAAGTACAGGGTGGACGACGGCGCGGAGCAATCGATCCCGCTGGATCTGGGCGCGCCGGGCTCCCCCGCGCCGCGCACGCTGCACAGCCGGTTCGCCTGGAAGATCTCCAAGCTCACGCCGCGCTCGACCACGCAACCGACGCTCGAAGGGAGCGTGGTCGAGTATTGGCTGGAGGCGGAGGACAACAACAACGTCACCGGTCCGGGCAAGGGCGCCAGCGAGCACTACTCCGCAAAGGTCGTCAGTGAAGCGGAGAAAAAAGCGGAGATCCTGGCACGGCTTGGCGCCTCCATTCAGGACGTCCAGCGCGGCGTGGAGGACCAGGAGAAGGTACACAATGATCTGGGGGATATCATTCTGGAACGGACGCGCGACAAGGAATGAGCGGAACTATTTTCCGCGCACCTTCATCAGATAGGCAACGATGTCATCGACTTGCTCGTCGCCGACGGGCGCGCCGAAGGTCTTGCGCATCTTCTGGACTTCAGCGGTCCAGGTGTCCTTGGAGAATGCGGGTTGGTTGAAGACGTACCGGGAGGTGTGGCAGGCGACGCAGCGGGCGATGAAAGGCTCGCGGCCGGGGCCTTCGGGGATCTCAAAGGCGATCGAGGGGAGGGTGATGGAGCGGACGGAGTTGCCGGATGGGCCGGTGCCGCCGGCGGGCTGGGCGCGCGTGCGGGTGATGGCCAGCGTGAGGCTTGCGGCGGCGATGGAGGCCAGAATGCACTGCGTTGCGGTCATGGGATGTTCCTCATTTGATCCCACCGGGGTGATACAACTCGGCGGATCTCAGCCGACCGTGAGGTTCATGGTTTCCAGAACATTGCGGGCGTAGCCGGAGCGGTTCCATTGGGAAGTGGACTGCGTTTCGCCCGCATTGTTGGTGGCGCGGCAGGTAACGGTGAACTTGCCGGCGGCGAGCGGTTTGAAGGTGTAGCGCCAACGCCGCCAGGAGTATTTGCCAAGGTCGGGGTCGAGTGAGGCGGCTTCCCAGGTCTGGCCGGCGTTGAAGGAGATCTCCACCTTGGCGATGCCGTTGCCGCCGTCCAGAGCGATGCCCTGAAACTCGACGGCATCGCCGGCCTTGGCGCGCTCGGTGGATTCAGTCGGGACGAAGATCGAGCGCACTTTCATGGCGCTGATAGGGATAGTCTCCGGGGCGAGCGCCTTCGGATCTTCGTTCATCTCGGAGTTTTTGGGGACGCGGTAGGCCTTGGCCATCCAGAAGCCGTCGAAGGGTTTGTCCAGGACGGTGATGTCGTTGAGTGATTTGACCCAATAGGTGGCATACCAGCCGGGCACGATGAGCCGCAGGGGAAAGCCGTTGAGCATCGGCAGGGGTTGGCCGTTCATCTCGTAGGCGATGAGCGCGTCGGGAGAGTTGGCCTGGTCAACGGAGAGGGATTTGATGAAATTGGGGACGGTGGGAAGCGGGGCGCGGTCGAGGCCCTGGAAGGTGACATCAACGGCGCCGGCCTTGAGGCGGGCCTTCCCGAGAATGTCCTTGAGTCGCACGCCGGTCCATCTGGCGTTGCCCATTGCGCCGTTGCCCCATTGGCCGCCGAACACGCGGGGCTCAAAAAAAGAGCGCGAATTGCCGGAGCATTGGTTGACGGCGACGAGCGAGACGGGCCCAAAATCCTGGCGCAGCGCGTCGAGCGAGAGGCTTAAGGGCGCATCGACGTGACCGTGGACGACGAGGCGGAAGGTGTCGACGTCGACGGCGGTGGGGATCAGGGCCAGATGCCAGCGAACGAAGAAGGCGTCATTCGGCGTGAGGTCTTCGCGGAAATAGCGAAGCGGCGTCTCCAGGTTGGGAGGGCTGTCGGTGTGGAGAATCAGGTCGGTTTTTTGAGGGAATTTCGCGAATTCCATCTGCGCTTGGGCAGCCGCCCCTTTCGCCGGATCGGCGGCGCGGGCGCGATCAAGGAGCGACGTGGCGGCGGCGGCTGCGCCGAGTTGCAGGAAGCGGCGGCGATGCATGGGACCTCCGGGTGGATGCGTCCGAGTGTAGTTTGCCGGGGGCGATTGTCGAATAGCGGAATTTGGTCGTTGGAGAGACGTTGTGGCGCAAGGGGATCGAGGGCCTCGATGCGCGCGCTTCAGCACTTGACAACCTGCTGCGATGCCATGATATGCTGAGCGTTCGCACCGCCGGTGGCACTATGTCGCGCACATTGCGATGTGCCGTCGGCGACCCTCAGGTTACCCCCATGAACATCTCAACGCCCCGTGTCTTTTCCACCCGCCCCGCGTCTGCGCGCCCCGAAAGCCCATGCATGTGGGAAACGCTCGAAGGCCGCTGCCTGCTCTCAGCGGGTGACCTGGACGCCGGGTTCGGGCACGGCGGGGTGATTGTTGACTCCAGCGGGGGCGGGGTTGTGGAGATGGTTACGCAGCGGCCGGGGGATCGGAAGACGTATTTGATCGTGGCGGACGTGCATGGGGTGGAGCGACTCTTCACCGATGGGTCGACCGATGGGCGGTTTGGCGTGGACGGGAGGGCGCGCGTGGGTAAGACGTGGTTCGTGCAGGCGATCTCGATTCAGCGCGATGGGAAGATCCTGGTGGCGGGGACGGTGGGGAAGGCGCCGGACGGTTCGGCGAACCCGTCGTTCATCGAACGGCTGACGCCGGAGGGGCGGGCGGATCCGACGTTTGGCGCTAACGGAACGGTAACGCTGGTTGGCGCGCCCGGGGAGCCGAGTTTTTATGTGAATCAACTGCTAGTGCGGCCAAACGGGCGGATCACCGCACCGGGCATATATCAGGGGACTGCGCCTTTCCCGTTTACTCAGTCGTCGTACACGGCGGTGACCCAGTTGAACGCCAACGGGTCAGTGGACACGGGGTTTGCATTAGGCGGGACTTTGGTTTTTCCGGATGGCGCCGACAACCTGACCGGCCACGTCGTGCTGAAGGCGGATGGCACGCTGGTGCTGGTGGGCACGTCGGGACAGGACGTTCCGCACGGGGTGACGCGCCCGATCAGCGCTGGCGGCGTGGCCGGATCGGAGACGCTGGGAGCGGGGGCGGGGGGGTTCCTGGGCGCGGCGCTGCGGGCTGACGGCTCGGTGGTCGTCGTTGCCGTGGGGCCGACGGACGGCATCTCGACTGACGGCGGCACGACGGTGACGCCCTTCGCGTACAACACGACGTTGCCGATCTCGTTGGGAA
>JBBRIN010000083.1:0-9360 GCA_038221115.1 Tepidisphaerales bacterium | reverse complement strand
TCTTGGCCATGTGTTGAGCTCCGTGGGTGTGCGTAAAATGGAGGGGTGGATGCTACGGGGACGCGGGTGGGTGTCAAGGTAGCGGTTGCCCGCGCCGCATTGACAAACTCATGCGCATTCCCGACAACCGGGCGATGGATGTCAACGACCCGCAACTCGACAGCTTGAAGTTCGACAAGGACGGATTGATCCCGGTGATCGTGCAGGACGTGGCCAACGGTCAGGTCCTGATGATGGCCTGGTGCAATCGCGACGCGCTGGAAAGGACCCTCGCCACCGGCAAGGTTCATACCTATAGCCGCAGCCGCGGCAGGCTTGCGCTGAAGGGGGAAAGCAGCGGACATTTTCAACTGGTCAAGGAGACGCTGACCGACTGCGATTGTGACGTCGTTCTCTTCAAGGTCCAGCAGATCACGGCGGCATGCCACGAGGGATATCGCAGCTGCTTCCATCGCCAATATCAGCCTGGGAAGGCTGAATGGAGCTCAATCGCGGAGAAGGTGTTCGATCCAGACTCCGTGTATCACAAGTAACTTCCTGCTCCCGCTCATTTGGCTCCGCTTCGGATGCCGCGAACCGTGCCCAAAGAGAATCGCACGAAACCGTTCCCCTCAGCCTCCTCTGCCCCCCCACCGCTGTTGTCGGCGGCGCGCGATTTTGGCAAAGAGCTGGTGAACTGGCTTTTCCCTGCCTACGTTACACTCATCGTCGCCAGCATCTTCGTGTTCCTGCTGAAGAGCTCGATGACGCAGGGGCACGAGATGAGCCTGGATCGAGCCGTGCTGACGGCGGTCAACGCGGTCACGCTGACGGGGTTTCCGCAGGCGGCCGGGGTGAACCAACTCCAGACGCAGGGACAGATTCTCATCCTGCTGTTGACCATCGCCGGCTCGCTCTTCAGCTTCATCACCGGCGGGCTCGCAGTGCGGCGCATCCTGCGGTTGCCCTATGGCGATGGGCAGATCGTTCGCGCGGCGCTTTTGTGTGAAGTCGCTGCACTGGTGATCGGAGTCGCGGGCGGGTGCGGGATGGGGAGTGGTTTTGTCTCGGGCTTGTCGCAAGGTGCCGCCGTGCTGGGCAACAGCGGTGTGATGCTCGGCAAGCCGTTTGGCATCGGGGCCTGGCAGACGCAGATGATCGTGGTGCCGATGCTGTTCTTCGGCGCGATCGGCATCACCGTGCTGATGGAGCTGTTTGACCTTTGCGTTCACGGAAGACCGATCTCGCGGCACGCGCGGGTGGCGCTCATGTTGTCGCTGGCGCTTTATGTGGTGGGCGTGATCCTGTTCGTGCTCCTGCAGTGCCTGGCGGTGGACTTCACCATGACCAGCACCAAGTTTGCGGGGATCGCCGCGTCGAGTTCCGTAGCGGCCATCAACAGCCGGACGGGCGGCATTCGGTTTGAGGACGCGTACCTCTATCCGCGCGCGATGCAGTGGTTGTTGATCGTGTTTATGCTCATCGGCGCGAGCCCGGGGGGAACCGGCGGGGGAATGAAGGCGACGACCTTCTACGTCCTGTTCGGCGGCACGAGGCGTCTGCTCGCCGGGCAAAACCCCGGGCGCGGGTTTGGCATCGCAATGAGCTGGGTCGGGATGTACCTGGGAATGGCGCTGGGCGGGCTGGTGCTGCTGCTGATGGCGGAGCCGCAAATGGGGGCGGATCGGGTGGCGTTCCTGGCGGCCAGCGCGCTGGGGAACGTCGGGTTGGCACACGACACGTTGTCAAATTCGCCGCGAGGAACGTATGTGTTGGCCGCCCTGATGCTGGCGGGGCGGATGGTGCCGCCGCTGATTTTGTGGTGGATGGCGGATACGACGGTGGATGCCGACGTCGCGGTAGGCTGATCGTCAAATAAGAGCAGATCACTCCGCGTCTTCACGGATCATACGATCGATCTTCTCAACCCGGCGCGCATGACGGCCTTCGCCATAGGGCGTGCTAAGGAAGACTTCGACAATTTTTCGGATCTGGTCCTCGCTGAGCAGGTCTGTGCCGAGGCACAGGACATTGCAGTGATTGTGCTCGCGCGAGCGGCGGGCCGTGACCTCATCGTGCGCCAGCGCGGCGCGGACGCGGGCGATTTTGTTCGAGACGATCGACATGCCGATGCCGGAGCCATCGAGCAGAATGCCGATGTCAAATTTGCCGGCGGCCACCTGGCGCGAAACGGGAATCGCGAAGTCCGGGTAGTCGACGCTGCCGGTCCCATCGCATCCGAAATCATCCACCTCGTGGCCCAGCTTCTTCAGCGTGGGCAGGAGACGTTTCTTGGCTTCGAAGCCGCGATGATCGCAGGCGATGGCAATCTTCATGTCGAGGGTCATCCTTGTGCGGCACGCATCTCTTACGGCAAGACCTTTTCCATTGATTGTTCGTTGAGCCGGGTCTCGATGAGAAATTGAAGCTCGTCGGCCAGTTCCTTATACACGCCAACGTCCGCGCCGATGGGGTCATCTATTTCGCGGCCGGGGGCGAGCGTCGTCACCTTATCGGCGGCGGACGGCACGAGCGAGGTGACCGCCATCGCGTGATTGCGGCCCATTGTGTAGATGACGTCGGCCTGGTGGATCAATTCGACGGTCAGCGGGCGCGAGCGGTGGCGGGTGAGATCGACGCCGATGCCCTTCAGCGCGTCGACCGCCTGCGGCGTGGCCCGCGCGCCCGCCATGGCCATCGCGCCGGCGGACATCACGGTGATGCCCTTGCGCTCCAGATCCGACTCGGAAATGTGAAGCTTCTCGGACAGAACATGGCGGGTGATCGCCTCGGCCATGGGAGAGCGGCAGGTGTTGCCGCTGCAAACATAGAGAATCGTTGTCTTCATGAGACGCTCGATGATTCGAGCATCGTAGACGCCCTCGCGGACAATCTCATAGCCGTCCGGCTTCACCTTTACGATGGTGGAGGGTTTGTTGTATTTGGACGGGCCGGCATCGAGGATGAGCTCGACCTTGCCATCAAGCTCTTGCGCCACCTGATCGGCGCGGGTGGCGGCTTGATTGGAACTAATGCCGGCTCGGACGGCGACCACCGTGCCGCGCACAAGCGCCAGAACATCGGATGCCACAATGTGATCCGGGCAGCGGAGCGTGATGGTCGCCCCGTCGTACAGCTCCGACTCCGCGATGCGGTGTCGCGCGGCGACCGCCTTGCGCATCGCTTCGGGAACCTCAAAGAGCAGCGCCACCGGCCCCGGCCACAGCTTTTTCATCATGCGCTGGCCCATATCGCTCACGGGGCCAAGAAATGGTTCGGCATCGCGACGATCGCCCAGGTGGACTGTGAGCGGTTTGCCGGAAGCGTCGGGCCGCAACGCCTTCAGCCGCCCCACCGCTTCCGGCTTGGTGAGCAGCGCCGCGGCGCCGTAGACCGTTTCAGTGGGGAGGACCACGACGCCACCGGATTGCAGGACTTCAACCGCGCGATGAATCTGCGCATCGTAATCGCCGGTTTGGAACATGTTGATGACGGTCGTCGTCCCCATGGGTGTTACCCGGATTATCGTTACGGACAAACCACAGTGTCAAGCAACCGGACATGCACAAGTTCGGCGAACATGTCGGGTTACGGGCCAGTTGACGCGCCGCACCGAGGCGAGTTCCACGACGCGGCGCCTATCAGGTCCGATAGGTTAACCGTTGGCGCGCCTGTCTTAAGCCGATTTCAGAATGCAATGTGAGAATTCACCGATAGATTCTCGGTCGCACATCGTTGCGATGTGGCAACATGTCTAACGAGGCTCCGGTGTCCGGTAACGAACCCTCATCTCCCCCGACATCCGCGGATACCGACGCACCGGACAAGCCCAAGGCGATCGTTGGCGAGATGGATGACAACATCCGCTCGGCAACGTCTGAGATCCTCCGTCGCGAGCAGTTCGAGGTGACGCCGTGCAAGGATGGGGGCGACCTTCTGCGGCTGGCGAAGGAGCTCATCCCGGCGGTGCTTATGCTGGACGTCTCCATGCCGGGCGTGGACTGGCGTGCGTGCGTGCGCATTTTAGCGCGCTGCCGTGAAACCCGGCCGGTGAAGGTCGTGTTGATCTGCCCGCCCGAGTACGACCGGACACGCTGCGACTCGATGAAAGCCGATGGGGCGTTCGCGGTGCTTCTGCGACCCTTGAAGCGGGCGGCTATTTCAGAGGTCGCGGCCAAGGCGGTGAGCGAGTCAGACGCGGAGCGAGAGCGCCTGGCCGCGGCGATGGTCAAGCGCCCGCCGGTGGCGCGGGCGGTGGAATCGAACAACTCTCTGCTCAAGCGGCAGGTGGTGTGCCCGTTCCACGAGGACGCGGTGCCCTTCGACCGGTACACGCTGCGCAACGGCAAGATCGTCACCGAGAACAACTTTTTCGATCTGCCGGTTTACAAGTCGCCGGCCCGGGGCGCGGATTTCGTCAACTATCACCCGCTGGCGGTGATCGTGTGCCCGCGCTGCTGGTTTGCCTCGGTGCATGCCGCGTACTTTCAGGACCCGAACGAGCCGAAAGCCCATTACCATCCGGTAACCCCTGCAACCGCGGAGGCCATCCGCGCGGCGGCGGTGGAGCGCCGTCATGTGGCGGCCACGTTGCCGGCTGAGTTCTACACTGAACGCCGGACGCTTCCGCAGGCGGTGAAGGCATACGAACTGGCCATCGCGTGCTCCAACATCCTGCTCGAGCGAAATCGATACTCCCTGACGGTCGAGCTGGCGCGAATCGGCAACGCCCAACTGCGGCTGGCGCATCTGAAGGAGCTGGCGAACGCGCCGGTGGAATCCATCGATGGCCATTATCGCGAGGCCATGGACGCTCTGGCGCAGGCCTTCTTCCGCATCGACGGACCGAGCGTTTACAAGATTGCGTATCAGATGATCGCGCTGGGCATCCATTTTGGCGAAGATAAGAACGCGTATCAGTATCTCAACCTGATGATTCGGTCGGATCGCGATCCCGCCCTGCCCAAGGACGAACGGGGGGCGTTGCAGCGATACCTGCCGCGATGTCAGCGGGCGTGGGAGGATCGGGGTATGCACCGGAGCGCGCTGTTGGCGCAGGCGGAAGCGGCATAGCGCAGGACTTTTCTTGCGAGGCGACTTTCAAAAGCGGCGAAACGCGTGGCGGGGCATCGGGTGGGTCCATATACTTTCGCGGCTATGTTGCACGGTACGCTAAATGGTCCAGCGTCCAGCCTGGTCTCTGATCCGGCCCTCATTTCCGTGGCCCAGAAGGTCGTGGCGGGTGATCTTCTTTCGCTCGCGGATGGCCTTGCCCTCTATAACAGCCGCGACGTCCACGGCATCGGCCGCCTCGCCAATCACGTCCGCGAGGCGCTGCACGGCGATAGGGCGTATTACAATCGCAACCGCCACATCAACTATACGAACGTCTGCGCGCTAAGCTGCAAGTTCTGCTCGTTCTACCGCAAGCGCGGTGAAGAAGGCGCTTACGAGATGCCGGTGGAGCAGGTGGTCGCGACGGCAAAAAAGGCGTGGGAGGGCGGGGCAACAGAAGTCCACATCGTGGGCGGCCTGCACCCCTGGATGAAATTCGAGTACTACCTCGACATGCTGCGGGGCATCCGGCACGAGTGCCCGGAACTGCACATCAAGACGTTTACCGCCATCGAGATCATCCACCTGTCGCGCGTCGCGCGGCTGAGCGTGCGCGAAGTTCTCATCGCCCTGCGCGAGGCCGGCCTCGGCAGCTTGCCGGGCGGCGGCGCGGAGATCTTCGACGATCGCGTGCACGATGAGGTGTTCAAGGGAAAGGTTCGAGCCGACCGCTGGTTCGACGTCCACCGTAGCGCCCACGCACTGGGGATCTACTCCAATGCGACCATGCTATATGGACACGTTGAGACGATTGAAGAACGGCTCAAGCACATGGTCGCACTGCGCGACTTGCAGGCGGAGTCACTTAGTGGCTCGACGGCACATTTCAACTGTGTGATTCCGCTATCTTTTATTCCCGAACAAAGCGAGCTCGGGTATCTGCCGGGCAATACGGGGCTGAGCGATTTGAAGACGCTGGCCATTACCCGGCTGATGATCCAGAACATCACGCACATCAAGGCGTTTTGGATCATGCAGGGAGTTCACCTTTCACAGTTGGCGCTCGACTGGGGCTGCGATGACCTGGATGGCACGGTCGTGTGGTACGACATCACCAAGCGCGAGGGAGAGGGCGTCCACCAGCACCTGCACGTAAGCGACACCCAGCGACTGATCCGCGAGGCGGGGCGCGTGCCGGTGGAGCGGGATACGCTGTACCGGGAGGTGCGGCGCGATCGGGGGACGGATCAGGTCATTCAGAGCGAGAGCGCCCTGGTTTGACGCTATTCCAGCATGAGCAGCATCACCGAGTTTTGGTCATTGATAAACATCCGGTTGCCGGAGACGACGGGATAGCCGTGCGTGGGGGTCTGAGCGAACTTGCCTCCCCCACCGTGCGATCTATACTGCCGACCATGTCGCAACGGATTTGGCTGGTGGGAATCGGTTTGCTCTTCGGCGGCGGCTGCGTCGAACGCACCATGACGATCAAGACCGATCCGCCCGGCGCATTGGTTTATCTAAACGACCAGGAGCTGGGGCGGACGCCGCTCAAGCGCGATTTCACATGGTACGGTGACTACGACGTCGAGATTCGTAAGGAGGGATACCAGCCGCTGCACACACACAAGTGGGTGACGGCGCCGTGGTACCAGTGGGTTCCCTTCGATCTGGCGGCGGAGATCCAGCCGGGAACGGTGAAAGATCATCACGAGCTGTTCTTCAAACTCGAGCCACAGGAGGCGGTGGCGGTAAACCCTTCGGACGTGATGGGTCGGGCGGAGGCGTTGAAGGATCAATTGGAGGGAAGCCGGTTTACGCGACCGCCGACGACGCGGCCCACGACACAGCCGGCGACGAAGCCGCCGCGCTAACGTCACGCTGCGAGAACGGGCAGATGCCTCGACGAAGCGGTCGGCGTGGGTTCACTGTCCTGCGGCTCGGGACGGAGCGCTGATTTGTTGTTGGTCACGACGACGGTCTCCCACAGGTCAATGCTTTCCAGCTTATAGCGATAGTCGATCTCAAGCCCGGTTCGGCGAATCAGGTCCTGAAGGGGAAGATCGCTGCGCCAGCCAAGCTTGGTACACAGGGGACAGAGCCATTTTTCAACGAGGGCAATGAATCGATTCGTGCTCTGAAAATGATTCAGAAGCACGATCCGGCTGCCGGGCTTGGCGACGCGCTGCGCCTCGCGAACGAGTTGGTACGGATCGCTGACCACGCTGATGACGTGGCTGATGAAAACGTGGTCGAATGAGTCGTCGGCAAAAGGAAGCCGCATCGCATCCGCCTGGAATACGGTGGCGTAGGAGAGGCCGCGATCGGCGATCTTCTTACGGCACTGTTTGAGCATCCCCGTCGAAAGATCGACGCCTACGATCCGCCCGAATTGAGGGTAAAAGTTCAAGGAAACGCCGGTACCGATGCCGAGATCGAGCACCCGATCCGTCTGCTTGAGCTTCATGTGGGACAGAGCGATTTCGATGCGGCGGCGCACGAGCCGCCCGAAGGTGGCGTCGTAAAAGGCGGAGTGGATGTCGTAGATTTTCTGTGTGCTGGCTTCCTGCATCAACCCTGCCATGGCAACCGCCTTCCCTGAGTAGCTGAGTAATTTAGTGTGGACTGGCGCAGTTGCCAAGCAGGGAATGCCGAAGGCCTGGGGCGGGAACTTCCATTGTCATGGTGTCCGGGCGTCCGTATGTCTCTTCTTCCACTCGGCGGCGGCGGCCTCATCGATCATCCAAATCAGGTGGCCCGACGGCTGAATGAGCTGGATCGGCAGCCGCTCCGCCTCGAGTGGACCGGCAAGCACCTCCGCCAGTCGTTGGGCTTTGGCCGCACCAGCCACGAGAATCAGAACTTCATGGGATTTGTTAATAAAGGGCGCGCTCAGCGTGATTCGCCAGCTCCGCCCGGTCGTCGAGTTCTCCACAAAATGGGCAACACAGCGGTGATCGGTCTCCCGGAGGGCCGGCGAATATGGGAACAACGAGGCGGTATGCCCGTCGTTTCCCATGCCCAAAAGGATGAGATCAAGTCCGCCGTCACCGAAGTTTTGCTTAAGAAGCCGGCCGTATTCCTTCGCGGCTTCGTTGGGCTCAATTTCACCGCGCATCCGATGGACGTTTTGCGGAGGGATCGGAACGCGGGACAAGAGCTCATCGTGGGCCATCTTGTAATTGCTGTCGGGGTGATCGGGAGGCACGCAGCGCTCGTCGCCGAAGTAGACGTGGACGTTGGCCCAGTCAAATGGCCAGTACGGTGGCCGGGGCACGTCCGAAGGCTCCCCCTGTGCGAGCAGGTCATACATCGCCTTTGGCGTGCTCCCGCCGGCGAGGGCGACGGAGAACGACCCCTTGGCATTGATCGCACGCGTCGCCGCGGACACAAAGAGACGAAGGCCGCCGTGGGCGACCGCTTCGGTATTCTCCACAACGACCACATGAGGGGGGTGCATCTCCGCAGCTTATGTGCCAGCCAGCGGATCGGCTAGGCCCATTGTCGATCCCCCTTCGGCGGCTGCACTTCAGTTGTGAGCCATCGCGAGGCTGGTATCCTTGGCTCCGGTTTTCCTGAAGAGACGAGGATGAAGATGAGAGTCCCTGGAATGATCGTGGCGCTGACGGGCGCCATTTGCACGCTGATGGCGACCGACGTCGTCGCCGCGCCCACCACCAAACCCGCGCGGCCGCTCAACGTCGTTGTCGTCACCGGCGGCCATGGCTTCGACATCAGGGCATTCCCCAAGCTCTTTGAGGGCTACGATGACATTCACGTCACCCATTACGCCATGAAGGGGTATACGGAGATCTTCGACGACGCGCATATGAAGGATTGGCCCTACGACGCCGTCGTGTTTTATAGCATGACACAGGTCTTCCCCGAGGATCGAAAGGCGAACTTCCTGAAGCTGTTGAACAAAGGTGTCGGTGTCGTTTCGCTCCACCATAATATCTGGGCCTATCCCGATTGGCCGGAGTTTGCAAGGATCATCGGCGGCCGGCAGTTTGCCAAAGACATGGAATTTGAGGGCAAGAGTTGGAAGCAGTCCACCTACAAGCATGGCATCGCAATCAAGGTACGCGTGGAGGAACCGAATCACCCGCTGACGGCCGGCCTGACCGACTGGACGATCGAGGACGAGACGTATCATGGCCTCTGGATCGACCCTGATGCAAAGATTCTTCGTAACACATCACCCGTCTGCAACGGTTTTCACCGGCAGTGCCGGTAGCTTCCCGGTTTGCAGCCATTCCCGCAACGCCGCGGCGAGGGTTTTCGTCGGGTCGTGGCCGCGCAGACGCAAGGTGCGGTAGACGCTCA
>JBBRIN010000082.1:0-9363 GCA_038221115.1 Tepidisphaerales bacterium | reverse complement strand
GATTCTCCATTGAGGTCGTTCACAAAAATCATTGCGAACATGACCAGCCCCCGCAGTGCATCGATCGACGTGACTCGCTTCGACAAGATCCCCGTTCCCCCCACCGCCAACTCCTCCGGCATCGCCTCAGTCAGTGTCGCGCTCTTTCCTCCATCATGCCGCCCCGCATACCCCCCTTGCAACTTTCACGTCCACGACACCCCTCTACCGGCAGCGCAATAAAGTCATGACGGCGAAGGCCGTTCCATACGGCTTGTGAAAATCCCACATCGGAAAGTCCCACCATGACCCGTCCCGCTGCTGATGCGGAAGAACAAAACCCACGATTTGCTTTGCGTACTCCCCTCGATCCGACTCCGGCAGCGATTCCAACAGCCGCGCCGCATAATAGTGGTCGAAATAGTAGTAGTAACCCGAAGTTTGATACCACGACTGATGCGGAACGGGCCGCAGTCGCCCCATATCAAGGTAAATGTGCTCCGTAGCAAACGCCTCCAAACCCGCCCGGATCGCCGGTTGATTCACCTTCGGCGACTTCCAGAGCCACAGCGCGTAATTGCACGGCTGAGTCCGACCAATCGACCCGCGCACCATGTTCGCCGGGATGCGCGGGATGTATTTGTAGTCGCTGCCGTACATGTAAAACCCGTTTGGCAGCCGCGAATCCTCCAGCCGATGCACCGACAGCTCCGCCAGCCGCTCGGGAATCTCAATGCCCGCCTCCTTGACCTCGTAAAGCGCGACCAAGCCCGCCGCCGTTCCGAAGCTGGTCGGCCCCATCGACGGGGATTGCGTGTGATGCTGGAAATCGTAGTAGTTCCAACCCCCCACGTACGTCGCATAGCGCTCCAGCGCCTTGATCGCTTGCCGAGCCGCCCCCGGCAGACGCGGGTCCATGTTGTGCGCCCGAATCTCCTCGGCAAACACCTGCACGCTGTAGATGTGCGCCCATGTGTTGTACAGAAGCTCACCGTCATCGCGCTTCGCCTGTGGCGTGGTCAACAAGTATTCCAACCCCCGATCGTGCGCCGCCTTCTCCCCCGCCTCGCGGAGCGCCATCACACACAACGCGCTGGCGCCGATGCGAAATGAATCGAGCGATCCCGGCACCATCGAGTCCACTTCAAACCCATTCGTGACCCGGCCCGTGCCCCATGAGCCATCCGGAGATTGGGTCTCGACGAGAAACTTCACCCCGTCCGCGATGGCGGTCGGAATGTCGTGCAGCGACTGCGTCGTCGCCGGGGTCGAAGGGCGAACCGCCGGAACGTCCGCGCGCACACTGCACGCGAGAGCGACCAGAAGAGCGCCTATCCATCGGACTTGAGGTGGTGCGAAACTCATCACGACTTCCCCGTTGTCAAAACCTCATCCCCTTCACGCAACCCACCGAGAATCTCCACCGATTTCCCATCCGTATGGCCGGTCACCACCACCCGCTTCTCCTCGCCTCCCGGTTTCTTCCTCAACCACACCGTCGAGTTCACCACCGCGCTGCTCGGAACCAGCAGCACCTTTTCAAGCGGCGGCACCTGCACCTGCACGCTCGCCCGCATTCCCGGAATCACCTTCGCATCCACCTCCCCCAGGTCGATCGCCATCGGATACACCGGCCCACTCTGCGTCATCACCGGCGTGCGCGGCTTCGACTCCGATGTCCCCTCCAGGTGAATCTCCGGAAACGCCGTCGGCGTCAAAGCCGCCTTCGTCCCCGCCGGCACCGCGAAATACTTCGCCTCCGGCAGATCCGCCACCGCCCGCAACTTCCCCGGCGTGTACAGCGTCATCACCGTCTGCTGCGCCGCCATCTTCTCTCCCGCCTTCAGCGCCTTGGCGTCACCCCCCTGCCAGTTCCCCTGCACCAGCGCGCCGTACCAGATCACCCCATCGTTCGGCGCCGTCACCGTGAGCTTTTCCAGGTCCGCCTTCAGGTCCGTCACCTTCTGATCCGCCGCCGTCACCGCCGCGCGGCTCGTCACCAGCCCCGCCTGCCGAACCACCTTCGCCTGCGCCTGCGCCGCGCGCAGCGACGCCAACTGCTGCTTCACCGTCGCCAGCGCGTCGTAGATGTGCCGCTTCGACATCGGGTACGTGTACGATTCAGCCTTCTCCGTCCGGTTGTCGGCAATCTCCGCGGATGTCTTCGACTGCTCCAGAGCCCGCACCGCGCGCCGCACCACGATGTCCGCCGTCGCGTTCGTCAACTGCTCGTCCTTGTACATCTTCTTCAGTTGGTCCAGCTCGTCGGCGCGATCGTCGTGCGCATCGCGGAACATCTTGCGATCCATCTCCGTCATGCGGATCATGTCCGGCCCGTCCACCCCCTCCCACCATTTCACCGCCGCATCGGCGTCGGTTACAATTGCCAGCTGCGTCTTCATCGCCTGCTGCTCGGCCCCCACGGCAATCTTCGCGTCGGCGTCCGCTTTGGCCAGGTTCGCGTGGGCGACCGACGCCTCATTTCCCGCCGCCTCAAGCTGCTTCTTCATCGGCTCCGGATCGATCGCCAGCAGCGTCGCTCCCTTCTTGATCGCCGCGCCGTTCGCCGCGATCTCGCCGATCGTTAGTTCCCCCGCATACACCTTCGGTCGGATCTTCACTTCAACCCCATCCACCGGCTCAAAGTAAGCCGTGGCGTCAAACCGCCGCTGAATCGTGCCGCGCGTGACCTTCGTCGTGTTCGCCGGCTTTGTGGTTGCGCCCGTGGTTGTGGCGATGGACGCGGCCTCCTCATCGCCAAACGAGATCGGCGCCGCCAACGCGCAGAGGACAAGGGCCGAGCAGAGAGTCTTTTTCAAGGAGCGCTCCGGAATGAGTTGAATGAACGCGAAAGGTGACCTTCGGCCATTAGGTTGTCAATAACGCCGCCCCCCTACCATCGTCATTCGCCATCGATAAACTGTCGCCCGCTCATTTCGACCATATTCAGGGGGCGCGCCCGGACGACAAGCCGCTCACTCATATACTTCCCGGCGGTTGGCAATCGAGAGGACCAGCACGCGGCCATTGCCGTCATCGATCCGGTACAGCACGCGCCAATCCCCCACACGATAACGCAAAAGCCCGATGAACTTTCCCGACAATCGCTTGATGTTGTTGTGCCGCCGCGGATCCCCCTCAAGTTGCCTGAAGCAACGGCCCAGCTTTCGCGCCAGCGGTAGGTCGGCAGCCGCAAAGAACGCTCCCGCCTCGGGCGAAAGGATTACCTCAAACATCCGAGCGCACCTTGCGCCAATTGACCCCCCTGCCCGAGGCGATGGCCTTCTCCGCTCGCGTCAGTCGTTGCTCCAGCTCGGGCCGCGTCAGAAAATGCACGTAGTCCGCGAGAGACTCCAACCGCGCTGGAGGCAAACGGTCGACGGCCTTCTTGATCTCGCGGCGCAACTGAATCGTGGTCGTGTCACTCGTCATGCTTACATTGTACCAAAGCGCCGTTCGTCATGCTCTCCGCACCGATGCGGCGATCGCCTGTGCCGTAACCGAAGTCGAGCGCTTGCGAACGGCTGGTGGTGCGCGCGAGACTACACCGAATGATAAGTCGGCACTGGATCGCTTTGGTAATGGTCGTTGTTTGTCCCCTGCTCGCCGCCGGACAGACCACGCAGGTGACGTGGCAGAAGACCGCCCACGGGGAACTCATGCTACGTCCATTCCCTACCGCCCCCTATCCGCACAGCTCGCGCGCCGACGGGTTCAAGGGCCGGACGCAAACCTATCCCACTAACCCTCATTACACCGACTCCACCGTCGGCATCTTCATCCCCGCCGGGTACTCCGACGGCGAGACGGTAGACTACCTCGTCCATTTTCACGGGCACAACAACCACGTCTCCAAAGCAATCGACCAGTACAAGCTCGCCGAACAGATCGCCGCCGCGAAGGTGAACGCCATCCTGATCGTGCCGCAGGGCCCAATGGACGCCGCCGACTCAGGTGGCGGGAAGCTGGAGCTCGACGTCGGTGGCTTCGAAAATCTCATGGCCGACGTCACCGCCTTCCTGAATGCCCAACGCAAGATCCACACCGCCAAAATCGGCCGCATCATCCTGTCGACCCATTCCGGCGGCTACAAAGTGACTGCCGCGATTCTCGATCACGGCGGGCTCGCCGATCGCGTCACCGACGTGCTGCTGCTGGATTCGTCGTACGGATCGCTCGAATGGTTTGCAAAATGGGCCGCCGGAAACGCAGCCCCCGGAATGCCCGCGCGGCGATTGGTCTCCCTCTACACCCAGCACCTGGCCGCCGCCAATCTTGAGCTGATGGGCCGGCTCGAGAAGGCCGGCGTAAAGTACAACGAACTCGACGAAGTCCCCCTGACCGACCACGAGTTGAGCCGCCGCGGCGTAACCTTCATGGCGACCACAAAGGCCCACGATGCCGTGCCGGTTGACTACTTCGGCAGGCTCGTCAAACAGAGCGGGATTCGGCCCTAAAGAGACTGCTTCACCCTCTCCGGTACTCCGGGGGAAAGCTGCGGTGGGCGTTTCCGCCTGGTGCGCCATCTCAACTGAGCCCTCAATCAGCCCTACACATTATAAACCGAGCGTCGCTTTGGAATGGCCGAAGGATCCGGTCCGGCTAGATTGAAGCCGACTCGGGGCCTTCATCAAAGCGGTGCTAATGCCTTCAATCACCTGCGATCAGTGCGGCAAAACATTCGCGCGTATCTCCACCCCGGACGATCGCAACGCCCGATGCACTTGCGGAAGCGTCATCCACTGGCCGGACGATCCACTGCCGGATGAAGCCGCGTACGATCTCGCACCCAAACCACCGTTGCCCGCTCGGAAGTCCCCGTCCTCCACAACTCTCACCGCCAGGCCGTCAACCATCGTCCTCGGCTACAGCACCCCCAGGGACGAGCCCTCGGCAAACCCCGAACACCACGCCGACAACCTGTACCTCCCGATCTGGCTCCTTGGCGGCGGCATCGCCATCGAGATCATCGCCGCGCTCCTCACGCAACGACACGGCGTGTTCCCCGCACTTCAGACGGTCGCAGTCCAGCTTCTCGTGGGCACCTCCTTCATGCTCGCAGGCATTCTATTGGCTGCCAAATTCCGCGGCATCAGCCTGGGAGGATTCTGGATTGCGGTACTGAAGCTCGGGGCGATTTCCGTAGCGCCCTCAGCCGTCATGGCCCTCTTCACGCCCCTGCTCGATCACATCCCCTTCGGCAGCTTGATCGGCTGGGCCGCCGACTTCGTGCTCTACTTCGCCCTGTTAGGCGCGCTCTTCGACCTCGACGAAAGCGACACCTGGTACTGCATCTCAGTCATCTTTCTGCTCAACCTGACCGTGTACTTCCTACTTCTTTGGAAGGGAGCAAGATAAGAACGGCTCCTCGCTTCTTAGCGTGCCATCCGCCTTCAAACTTCCAGCTCCTGGCTTCTGGCTCCTCGGTCACCAATCCAGCGTCCCGCCCTATTCCTTCCCCACAAACCACGGCGTAGCCGTCGGGTCGGTCTTGAGAAACTTCAGCAGCAGCTCGGCCACTTTTTTGCGCCCCGAATCGGAGGGGTGCGTGCGGTCCTTCGGCACGACGTCGTCGATGCTGTAGGTGAAGCCGTCGGACTTTCGCGGGGTCATGCCGTTGGCCCAGAGATCCGGGCCCCAGTTGATCCACGGCGCTTTGACCGGGCCGCGGGCGGGATCGAAGTTGAGATCGGGGTCGCCCTTGATCTGTTTTTCGATCATCCACTTGACCGCGAACCCGGTTTCGTAGGCATACGGCTCGGGATTCAAATCGGAGGTGGCGTAGCCGCCGAAGGTGCGGTTGGATACATACGCCAGCTTGCAGTTGGGGAAGCGATCGTGGAATAGGCGAACGAGGTTTTCCTCTTCGCGCTGAAGATCCTGGGCGTGTTTGGGGAAACCGGAGGTCGGGTGGGCGTCGGCTTCCTTGAGCCAGACCACCTGCACCTGGTTTCTAGTAACGCCGGCGGCCTTCAGGCGCTGGTCGCCGGTCGCCCAGTACTTGGCGCCGGTGCCGTTGTCGTTAGGGTTTTGGATCTTAAAGGCGGTCTGGCCGGAGATGGCGCCGTCGATCACGACCAGGGTGGGGTTCTTTTGAGAATCGGCGTTGGAGAGCTTGATGAAGACCTGGGCTTCCATCGTCGTGTTGGACATGCCGCAGACGAGTAGGACGAATTTGCCGGAGGCGGAGGGCTTGCCATCGGCATCGAGCGGCTGGATCTGCGAGGCGAGCGCGAGGCCGGCGGCAGTGTGCGAGGCGGGGCGCTGGTTGGCGCCGCCGGGGTAGTAGCCGCCTTCGAAGCCCTTGTAGAGTTGAGTGCCGAGTTCGGGCATGGGGATGAGGGTCTTCAGATCGACCTTCGAGGCGGGCGCGGCCTCCTTGCCGGCGGCCAGGGCGGGCCGCGTGGTGGGCGCGCCCTGCCGGGGCGGCGCGTTTGCGCGATTGCCGCCGGAGACGGACTTTTGCAGCGTCGCGAACTGATCCTGCCCGATGATCTCGGCCAGCGGAGCACGCAAGTCATGCATGGCGGTGGCGATGCTCTTGCGAGCGTCGGCATCGCCCTGGCCGGCTTTCTGGATGAGCGGCTCTAATTCCTTTTCCTTCGCGGCCATGAAGTCGTCGAATTTTGCCTTCTGTTCGGGTGTGAGCTCGAGCTTGGACCCGGCATCGCGAATCCGCCGCAGCAACCCGGCCTGCTGGCCGCCGCCGGCGCCCTCGGTTCGCTGCTGCGCGGCGGCGCCGAGCGGGCAGAGGGCGATCGCGACCAGAGCGAGCAGAGAAAGGACCGATCGGCGAAAAACGCTTTTCATGGAGGGGCTCCGGTAGGTTGACCCATTAAGGACGCTTTGCACCGGCCAATATTGCGACCGATATTCCTGCCGCCGAACGCGAAGCGTCCGCGGGGCCCCCGAGGCGGCGAACGGGAGAGACCCTGTTACATTGAAAAAACGCCCCTTGAACTTGCTCCCTATAACCGCAGCCGCACAAATAGCTTATACGATAAAGCAACATTCAGATGAAACTATAAAAAAGTGTAACATTATGTAACAAAACGTAACATGGATGGCTCACGCAGTGCCATTACCGTCGCGCTTCGCCAGCGCCGCTTCGACCGTTGCCATCAATTGATCGAATCCCACCGGCTTCAGAAGATAGTGCCGAACTCCAGCTGCCGCCACCCGCGCTTGATCCGCCGGCAGGTTATGCCCCGTGATCGCAATGGCGGCCAACCCATACTGCCCGAGGAGCTCCCGCATCAGGTCGCACCCGTCCGCGTCCGGCAGCCCAAGGTCGCAGAGCAGAAGCTCAAACGCGTGCTCCTTCGCGAGAGCGCGAGCTTCGGCCGCGTTCGAGGCAATGTGAACCCGATACCCCTTGCGAGTGAGCACCCTAGCGAGAATCTGAGCAGAATCCGCGTGGTCTTCCACAATCATAATGGTGGCACCGGCTGGCTCTGCCATCATTGCATTGTAACACCCGCCGGCTTCAGCGGAAAAGACGGGCCATTTTCCCGTTCCTGCCTCTCCCGCACAGATGTTACGAACGGCCTGCGCAACCCGGAGTCGCCCGGGCCAGTTGCGCGTACGGCTTTATCGGATTGCAACGGGTGGGGCGCGGAGTATGATCGCAAGACTTGGGTGAAACGTAGCACGCCGTACCTTATGGAGCGGATGTCAGGGGTTAGCCTATCAGTTACGCGATCTGCCGGTCGGGCGATGTTGATCGGGCACGAAAGCTGCCGATCCGGGCCCTTGGAGAGCCTGACCCGGCACGGGTTTCAGTGCGTCGCAAAAGACGACCCTTACGCCGCCATGGCCGAGCTCTCGCGGCGCCCGCTCGCTTACCGCGCGATCGTCATCAGCCTTCAAAGCATCTATCACGAGGAACTCAATTTCATCGCAGCAGTTAAGCGGCGCTGGCCGTATCTGGAGATGTGGCTGACCCACACCGACGGCCGCGCCGCGGCTCTGGCGGACGCGATGCGGCTTGGGGCCGTGGGCCTGCTCGCCGAAGATGGCCAGTGGCACCGGACCGCCATCACCAGCACGCCCGCGATGGGAATCGCTCCATCCGCCGGTGGCGACGCCGCCCGCGGACTAACCACCGTGTCGCCGCCAATCGCGGAGGCCGCGAACGCCAGCGATGAGGCGCCGGGCGAGACGGCTGACGTTCTTTATATGGACGAGAACACCGGCGAGCCGGTGTTGAGCGCGGAGGAGCTGCGGGCGTTGTTGCAGGAACCACCGGCGGCGACGTCACCGACCGGAAACGAGAGGTAAGTATGGTGCGCTACACGCAAGAGCGGATCCTTCTGATCGGCGACGGGTCGGGGCAGATGGAGCCGGTGCTGGCACAGGCGGTGCCGGGTGCGCTCCTCACGCGGGTGGACGATTATTTCGAGGGGATCGCCGAGCTGTCGGCGCACGATTACACCGCGGTTGTGGCCAGCGCCGAGCCGATCGAGCGGCGGCCAGAGGCGGCGATGCGGACGCTGCGCGAGCTGGCGGGCGATGGCCGGGTGATTCTGTTTTGCAAACCGCCCCTGGAGCCGGTGTCGCGGAAGATGACCGAGTTCGGCTGCGATGATTATGTGGTGACACCCGCCAGCCCCGGCGAGATCCAGCAGATTTTTGGAACGCCGGTGATGCGGATTGCGCCCGCCTCTGCCCCGGAGGCGAGCGCCGAAGAAGCGGCGGTGGTCGATTCCCAGGAAGCCGCATCGACCCTCCAGGGCGTGCCGCTTGCGGAGTTGGCACTCGAAGCGCTCGTGCAGCATCCGGGGACGGCGACGGAAGCGCTGGTCATGAGCGTCAATGCCCTCATCGCGCCCGACTTTCAAATCGGTTACGTGTCGGCGAGAAAGGATGCAGCATCGGTGGAGGAGGAGGGCGGTTCGACGCTGTCGCTGCCGGTGAGGGTTGGGCAGGCGATCAACGGGCAAGTGCAGTTGCGGGTGGCGGAGGGCTTCGAGGAGGCCGCGGCGCGGCATTTTCTGGCCCAGGCGGCGCAGGCGTTTTCGCGAGTAACGGCATTGCAGGAACGGCACAACCGCCTCACGAAGATGGCGGTGACCGATCAACTGACGGGGGTTTTTAATCGCTGCTACTTCGAGCACTTCCTGGCCGACACGCTGGAAAAGGCAAAACAACACCGCTTCCAGGTGACGCTGCTGCTGTTCGACATCGACAACTTCAAAAAATACAACGACGAGTGCGGGCACGGGCTAGGCGACGATATTTTGCGGGAGACCGCCGCGCTGATGCGGCGTTGCTGCCGGGAACACGACTTGGTAGCGCGGGTCGGCGGGGATGAATTTGCGGTGGTGTTCTGGGAAAAAGAGGGGCCGCGCCAGCCAAAAGACCCTGCAGCGCCGATCGCGCCCG
>JBBRIN010000081.1:0-9384 GCA_038221115.1 Tepidisphaerales bacterium | reverse complement strand
ATCAAACGTCACCAGCGCCGTCCGCTCCGGCAGCCGCGCGCCATCCAAGCCCGCGTACAACTCGTCGCGCGATATGAACGCGTATCCCCTCCCCCTCAGCCACAGCAACTGCTCCTCAAACCTCGCCGCAGAGACGTAATACCACGACTCCCACCCCTTCGGCGGCGCCGGCGGCTCCCCAATCTTGTGATAACTCAAAATCACAACCTTCGACACAACGCTCCTTGTCACCTTTTCACCCTGTCACTTCTCCGCCTTCACTTCCCCGCACTCCACCCCCCATCGATGATCATCGCGCTCCCCGTCACAAACGCCGCCTCGTCGCTCGCCAGGTACAGCGCCGCCGCCGCGATCTCTTCCACGGTTCCCATCCGCCCGATCGCCTGGGTCGAGCGCATCTCTTCCAGCGCCTTCGCTGGATCCGGATACTCGGCGATCCGGGCCTGAACCCAGGGCGTCTCCACTCGACCCGGGCAAATGCAGTTCACCCGCACCTGCGATGTCGCATGATCCAGCGCCATGCACTTGGTCATCCCCACCACCGCGAACTTCGTCGTCGAGTAGGCGAATCGATCCCGCACCGCCACGATGCCGGCGATCGAGGCCATGTTCACAATCGATCCGCTGCGCGCCCCAATCATCGCCGGCAAGAACGCCTGGCACATGTACATCGTCCCGCGCACGTTCACCGCATACAGCCGATCCAGATCCGCCGCTGTCGTCGTCAATGCGGTTCCGACGCTCCCGACGCCGGCGTTGTTCACCAGCACGTCGCACCGTCCCTCGTTCTCCTCAAACACGACGGCCGCGCATTTCTTACAATCGTCCTCGCGCGACACATCCACAGCCACAAACTGCGCCGCCTTTCCCTCTTTCCGAAGCGTGTCCGCCAGGGCAAACCCCGTCTCCTCATTTTTCTCCGCCACGTATACCTTTGCTCCCGCCCCGGCCAGCGCCCGCGCGATGCCTTCGCCAATGCCCGACCCCGCCCCAGTCACGACCGCCACCTTGCCGCTCAGATCGAACATGGCCGCATCCTAATCCCTTGCCGCTAAAGCTCCACGCCCCGGTACGCCGATGAAAGAGTTATCGGACCATGCGCACTCTCCTCGCCCTCATTCTCTGCCTTTTCGCCATGCGATCCCTCGCCCAGCCCGCAAGCCTCACCCGCGTCCTTCGCACCATCGACTTCGAAGAACGCCGGCTCGGCAACGATGAAGACCTCCCCATGCACTGGGTCAAGGTCGACGCGCCGGGTTTCCCGCACTACGTGAATGGCCGTTTCACCACCGATCGTGCCCACAGCGGCGCACACTCGTTTCGAATGGATCTCAACGGCGGATCGGTCCTCTATCGTTATGAAGCGAATCAGATCAAAGTCCGCCAGGGCGCCTGTTACCGCATCGACGCATTCACCCAGACGACGCCTCTGCAACATGCCCGCGCGCGCCTCTCCGCCTACTTCACCGATTTGGACGGTCACCCGTTGCCGAACACGCTCAAGCGATCCGACCCCTACGTCTCCACCACTCCCGCCGAGGGTGACGAGGCTTGGCACAAACTTTCCATCGAGCTCGCCGCCGCCATGCCCGATGCCGCGTATCTGGTGCTCGAGGTTGGCCTGCTCCAGCCGCAGGTCTACTCTGAATCAACGCTGGGCCAGCGCGCCCTTCATGGCCAGGACATTCGTGGCTCCGCCTGGTTCGACGACATCACCGTCTCGCAGGTTCCGCGGGTCCGCATCGGCACGCGTCAGCCGGGCAACATTTTCCGACGATCCGATCCGCTCAACCTGATGGTCGAGCTGGACGATGCCTTCACCGAAGACCTTTCGATCCAACTGACGGTAGGCGACGCCACCGGCCGCGCCGTCTACCAGCGCAGCGGCACCGCCGACTCGCCGGCCACCGCCAGCCCCACGACGCAAGCCGCGACGCGCGAGTCCGCCCGACCGGCCGCCGCCCGCGTCGTGTCGGCCGAACCGGTCGTTGGCCGACGCTATGATCTGGCGCTGCCCGACCTCCCGCCGGGCTTCTACACCTGCGTCATCACCACCAGCAGCCAGGGCCAGCAACTCGCCTCGCGGTCCCTCTCGCTGATCCGCCTGCCCAACGATACCGTGCCCTCCTCGCCCGACCCGCGTTTTGGCGTCATCGCCACCGATCTGCCCCTTCGCGCCTGGGGACCGCTGGCCGATCTGCTGCCGCACCTGGGCGCCGGCCGCGTCAAGCTCGGCGTGTGGACGCGCACGGCTGACGCTGAACAGTTCTCTCCTTCTGACTTCGACGCCGCCCTCGTCAAGCTGCAGGAACGCCACATCACCACCACCGCCTGCCTTCTGGATCTTCCCCCTTCGCTCACTCGCCGACTCGACGAGATCCAGTCTCCCGCCGTTATTGCCAGCGGCAGCGCCCCGGGCACCTCGTGGCTGCGCCTTCTCAAGGCAAACGACGACGATTGGCAACCGACGCTCGAATACCTCCTCTCCCGTCACGCCAACCATCTCGACCGCTGGCAACTCGGCGCCGATGGCTCGGATGCCTTCGTCACCCGCAAGGGCATGCGCGAGGTCTACAATCGCCTCTACGCGAAGTTCGCTCAGCTCACGAGCAATCCCGACCTGGCCATGCCCTGGCCGGCGTGGTACGAGCTGGAAGGCAATCTTCCCGCCACCGTCGCCCTCTCGATCCCAGCCTCGGTCCTTCCCTCGCAACTGCCGCTGTACATTCAGGACCTGCGCGGCATCCAGGGCCACCACGGTTCGCTCACTTACCAACGTCTCGCCCGCGAGCGCACGGGGCGCGACGAGCAGATTCGCGATCTGGCCCAGCGCGTCATCTACGCACTCGCCGCTGGCACCGAGAGGCTCGACCTTCCGTTTCCGTTCACAACCCGTCCCGATGACGAAGCGCCCGCGGGGGCAGGCCTGACGCAACCGACAGAACTCTTTCTCATCATGCGATCGCTCGCCACCACGCTCGGCAACACGCGCTACGCCGGGAAAGTTCCCATCGCCGATGGCGTCGAAGCCTTCCTCTTCGACAACCACGGGCAGGGCACTTTGGCCCTCTGGGACACGGGCCGCGAAGGGGAGCGGAACGCTGGGGCAGGTTCACTGAAACCGCTTCCCATCAACCTCGGCCCTTCGCCGCGCATGTTTGACTTATGGGGCAATGAGATCCCGCTTATCCGCCCGGCCGATGATGCGGTCACCGCAACCGTCCAACTCGTCATCGGGCCCACGCCGGTCTTTCTCACCAACATCGATGGCCCGCTCGCGCAGCTCCGAGCGTCGGTCGCCATCGACCGCCCGCTCATCGAGTCCACGTTTCAATCGCACACGCGCAAGCTTCACTTCAAGAACACCTACCCCGCCGCCATCACCGGCTCGCTCAAACTCAAGCCGCCCCCCGGCTGGTCAATCACCCCCTCAACCCACAATTTCTCGCTGAACCCCGGCGAGTCGTTCGACCGCGACCTTGCCATCGAGTTCCCCTACAACAGCCCCGCCGGCTCGCGCACGATGCAGGCCGAGTTTACTCTCCAATCCGACCGCGCCTCGACGTTCCACATGCCGCTCACCCTCAAGCTCGGCCTCTCGGATGTCGGGATGCAGACGCTGGCCGTCCGCGATGGGGCCGACCTCATCATCCAACAGATCGTTCAGAACTACTCGGACAAGCCGGTCGACTACAGCGCGTTTGCCATCTTCCCCGGGAAGTCGCGGCAGGAACGCCTGGTGACCAACCTGCTTCCCGGCCGGTCGGTCATCAAGAAATTCCGGTTCGAGAATATTCCTGCCGAGCTTCCGGCGAACACGAGGGCGCGCATCGGGCTCAAGGAAATCGACGGACCGCGGATTCTGAACGACGAGATCGAAGTGCGTTGAGTCTCATTCGAGTCAACCGGAAAGGGTCTTACGGCGGACCTTCTGGGCAAATCGGTCCACCTGAATCACTTGGAGCCGGTGGAAGCCTTTGGCGATCAGTTCGCGTTCGTCATGTGCCTCAAGTTGAAAGGAAATCACCGTCTTGTCGGCGTGAACAATGCGGGCACGACAAATGACAGTCTGGCCGGTGGGTGTCGCGGCCAGATGATCGACTTCAATGTGCGTGCCCACCGTGCTTTCGCCGGCCTCAAGCAAAGGGAGCATCGCTCGCCGCGCGGCATGCTCCAGGAACCAGATCAGCCACGGGGTACAGAGGACTGCGGGCATGCCGCCGTCGGCGAAGTCGATCGCGTGTTTGGGTTCGACAACGAAGCGCTCTTCGCCTGTCGTGCCGACTTTGGCATTAGCCTTCATCGCTGCTCGCCTTCGTTGCGCAACCTGCGTGGTGCGGCCAGCGGCTTCTCATCGCGCATTAGTTGCTGCCGGCGAACACAGCTCGCCGCATGCTTCTTGCGCAGGAGTGGTGGCCAGACGAAACCCTTCGCGTGCGGTAGCGGCCGAGACCCCGGCGTTGACGGCGGAAACGATGGCGAACAAGGCGTTGAGGATGTCATCGTTGATTCCGGCCTCGCGGGCTTTTTCGATTCGGCCGCGCGTGCAGATCTGACAGCCGCGCGTCGCGGTCACGGCAAGTCCGACCAGATGTTTCTCGCGCTCGGTGAGCAACGAGGTATCGTGCGTCTTCCGCAAATACTCCAGCACCGACGTTCCATCATAAGGCATGGGGTGCATCGGAAGAAGCAAGAGGTGAATTCGTCTCATTTCTTCTCTGCTGGGGGCAGCAGCGAAAGAAGTTCATCAGCCACCTTGTCCGCTTCCTGCCAATTCTTGTCCTTCAATAGCGCCTGGATTTTTCCCATCTGGGACATCACCTGCGCCTGTTGTCCCGATTTTTGAGCCCAGTCGGGAAGCTCCTTTTGAAGCCGATGCATCTTCTCTTGAAGGTTCGAGGCGGAAAAACCGGTGGAGGCGGTTTCGACCAGGGGCTCGTGCCGCAGAAACTTGGCATAGGCGGCCAGGCACTCGGGATTCTCCGTGGCTTTGCGGAAGAAGTTGGCGCGCTGGGCCTCGCCGCCGATGCCCCAGGAAAAAACATTCGTCATCACCGCCCCGTGGTTGAACATCCGCCCCAGATAGGTCTCCATGTTGGCTTCGCCGGGCATTTGGGTGGGGCTCACGTTGGCGCCCTCGGCAGAAATCCAGCCGGGAGAACCATGTTGGGCCAGGGCGGCATCAATTTGCTTGAAGGCCGCCCCCTCCGGGTAGGTGGAAAACCCCGGACGGTAGGCGGAACTGAAGGCCACAGAGGCCGGGGCGAATTGTGATTCTGTTCCTTTGGGATCCAGTCCTTGGGCCGAATGAGCGATGTGGCAAAATAGCTTCTCCCGGGGGATTCCCGCCGCATGAAGAGAGTTGGCCCAAAGCTCCATGAACTCCTTGACGATGCTGACCCGTTCGACGTCTGCATCCTTGGGCGGATGGCTTTCGCTGAATCCCCGATGGCTGAGGGCGCGATACCCCAGGGCGCGATCCGTATCAAAATCGCGGCCCATCTGTGACTCCGATCCGGTGATGATGCCGGCGAAGAGATGCTCCTGGCCGACTGCCTTCAGTGCGTCCAGTTCCCTTTTCACTTCCGCGCCGATGAGGGCGGCCCTTGCTTTGACGGCGGCCACAATCGCCGGACTATTGAAACACATCTGGGGCACAAACTTGCTGGGTTTGGGACCCCAGTCCACGCGCCGGCCGGTGCTGGGAATTTGCTTCCAGTCCGCGGTCTCGATGTTGTCGGGATTGGACATCAGATCTTTGCGTGCGCCCCAATACATCGCGTCATCCAGGTGAAAGGCAACGGCCACATCGTTCTCCCGGGCGACCGCAAACGCATCGCGGATGACCTGGCGCGTCTCCTCGGGGGACATGTCGAAAGCAGAGTGCGTCGGCGCAAAACCCAATTTGTGCCGGGCATCCCCCGTCGTACCGATCGCCTTGGCGATCTCGCGGACAAACGCCTCCATCTGCGCCTTGGTGGGGACGCTGGGGTGGGTCGCGGCAAACGCCATGGGGGTGGTCACGCCGGGGACGGTCATGAGTTGAAAGGCCAGATATTTGGTTTCCGCGGAATCGGCGGATGCATTGGATTTGTCCGCCGCAAAGAGCGGGCAGGCCCAAGCGAGTAGAGCGATCGATGCGATGAGTTTCATGGCACGTGTTGATCTGGGTTTATTCGCTTTGGTTTTCATGGTGTAAGTGGAAGGGGAAATGGGGTTAAGGCAGCCAGGACGCGCTCAATGATGACGCAGAGTATCGAACGTTTTGCCGATCATCTCCTGCCATTGCTTTTTCTGCGCGTCGCTCATGAGGGCCTCCATCTTTCCCAGGCAATCCAGGCGCATCTTGATCACTGTGAGCCTGATCTTTTCCATCTTCTCAGGATTTCCGGCGGACTTGGACTCTTTGATCAGCGGTTCGACCTCCTTTGTCATCTCCTGAACGAGGCCCATGAACTGAGTCCGTTGCTCGCCCGTGATGTTCAGTTCTTTCGCGATCTGGGGCCGGAACAGGGCGGGCGGTCCATCATGCTGCAGCTCCAATTGCTCGAACCTCTTGAACTGCTCCGCATTCAGGGTCTCCTTCAGGAACGCCCAAATTTTTTCATTGTCGTGGGAGTCCAGGATCTTCATGAAGCCGAGCGACGTCTTCTGCAGTTTTTGCTTCTGGTCGTCCGAGAGCTTCAACTCATCTTGAATATAGTCGCGGGTGATGATGGAAGGCTCACCCGTCTCCGACTGATGCTTGCGGGCCTCCTTGTCTTGAGCCGGGGCGGTGCCGGCGGCGGCCAGCAACAGGCAGGCGATGGTCGTGATGGTGAGGGGTCTGAGTTTCATGCGCGTGTATCCTTTTCGGCTATCGTTTGATCATTAGATTCTTCTATCGGTTCATGGGATATCGAACAGTTTGCCGCGCATCTCCTTCCACTGCGTTTTCTGCGCGTCGCTCAGGATGGCTTCGACCTTTTCGTCGTAATCCACGCGCGCCTTGACCCTGACCCCTTTGACCCTGGTCTCCGGCGGATTTCCGCCGGACTGGTGCTGCTTTTTCAGACCCTGAATGACGCCCATGATCTGATTGCGTTCCTCGTCCGTGATTTCCAGTGCTTTCACGATTTCGGGCCGGATCACGGCAGTCCAGTCATGCTGCAGTTCCAGTTGCTGGAACCGCTTGAACTGCTCCGCATTCAGCGTCTCCTTCAGGAACGCCCAAAGTTTTTCGCGAACGCCGGGAGCCTGGGTTTTCTCCGCCGTGAAGCGGCCGTCGACCTGGTAGTCGGGCAGCTTCGCCAGAATTTTTTGCTTCTGGTCGTCCGAGAGCTTCAGCTCCTCCTGCGCAACGGGGTGGAAGGCGATTGGGTAAGGATTGCCGGGCGAGCGCGGCTGGTCCTTGCGGGCCTCCCCGTCTTGAGCCCTGGCGGTGCTGGCGGCCTCCTGCTTGAGCAGTTCGAGTACGCGATCCAGTTCGGCTTCCGCTTCGATGGCCTTGCCGGCTTCGAGCAGGGGCTTGAATTCTTGTTCCATCACTTGTGCAATCGCCGAGAAATCGCGCCCGCTGGCCTGCCACGTCTGCACGCCGGCCTGCACCAGCGCGACTTTGTCAGTGAGCCGTTTGCGCATCGCTTCGGGGTCAGTCACCGTCGCGGCGCCTTCCGTTGCGGGCGTAGTCGGTTTCGCATTGGGCGAAGAGTTGAGCTGTTTGAGGACTCGATCCAGCGCGCCTTCCACTTCCATGGGCCGGTCAGCTTTGAATAGGGGCCCGACGGTTTCTTCCATGGTCTTGCGGATGGCCGATGGATCGCGCCCGTTTTCCACCCATTTTTGCAGGCCAGCCTTCACGCGCTCGTTCTTTTCAGCGATCCGTTTACCCGCGGCCTCCTCGAGTTGATGAAACCCGTCGCTGCCCTTTCCGACGCCCTTTGAGATCTCGATGAGCTTTGCCTGCTGCTCGGGAGTCAGCAGGTTCTTGACCGCCACTCCAAATCCGATGTGGAGCTGCTTCAATTCATCCACGCACGCCCTGACCTTGTCGAGTTGCGCAACGATCGCCGATTCATCCGTAAGCGGCGCGAGCGCGGCGGTTTCGCGTTCCAGCTTCACCCGCAGTTCTTCGGAGCGCGACCGCGTCTTTTCCACACGATCAAAAAAAGCCTCCCGCTGCTCCTGAGTCATGCCGATCCGGTCGCCCGCCAGGAAGACCAGTTCCGGCGGGAAAGCCGCACCTGCCGGCGGATCGGCAGGGTTGGCTCGACGCACGGACTCCGGCTTCTCCTGTGCCGCGACCGGCGTCTGACGGCCGCACATCGCCAGCAGCGAGACAACGAGGATTGAGGTCGTAAGGCGGGTCATGGCTATTCCCTTTCTGGAATTCTAGACTTCCAATTGGTGAAGCCGAGACGTTCCCGGTTTAAAAAGCAAACAGACTATATGGTTTGTTATATCTCTGGTGGATAGCCCGGCCCGGAAGGGAACATTTCACGTTCCCAGCGTCTGCTTCAGATATGCCTTGAGGTTCTCGAAATTGCGGGCCATTCCCCGGCGATCCCTCTGCGTCCGAGCCAGCATGATCGACCCCTCGACCACGGCGACGATGTAGCGCGCGAGCGATTTGGTATCGGTGCCGCGGGCGGAACTCCGAAGCTTCACGGCCGCGTCAAGGTGCGGCTCGAATTCCAACGCCATCTCGTCAAAACAACTCGCCAGCCGCCTCCGAAAGGCCTCGTTGGTGTCGCTGAGGGATGTGCTGAGGTTGCCGATGACGCACCCACCCTTGCTATCTTTGCGGCCCGCGACCATCTGGGCGATAGCGTCGAGCCGGCGAAATGTGCGTTTCAGAGGGTCGTCGCGATTGGGGGAGGGAATGCCCTGTTCGAGCTGGTCCAGTTGTTGGCGCCGTCTCTCCATGTGCCGGTCCAGCACCGTAAAGCCTAAATCTTCCTTGCCGGCAAAGTGGTGAAAGAAAGCCCCCGTCGTGACTTTGGCCGCTCGCCGTATGTCTTCGAGAGTAGTGTCGTGATATCCCTTGAGGCCAAACAGCCGCGCCGCCGCGCGGGTAATCTTCTCTTGTGTGGCCAAGGCCCTGGGTTGTTGGAGCTTTCGCATCGCCACCCACTTTCATAAACAGACTATCTAATCTGTTTTAGCGGCCAGGGTCGGACTTGTCAATTCACCGCAGTATCACGTCGCGAAAGCGAATTTGCTACATTAGCTTGTTCGCTTTCCATTCTCCATTTTTCATTTTTTTGTAACACTTCACCCGCTTGCAACGTTCGGCGCTTGTACGGTAGCGCGATTCGTTCGGATGTTGTACATCATGGGCTCTGAGTTACGCGACGCAACAAACCGAGTTCGACACGCTGCTGGCGGCGCTGCTTCGCGGCGCGC
>JBBRIN010000080.1:0-9425 GCA_038221115.1 Tepidisphaerales bacterium | reverse complement strand
CGATCTTCGATCCTCGTTTCGAACCGCCTCCTTCCACTCGTGGTGGTCGGTGATGATCAGATCGACTCCGCGGTCGCGCGCCACCGTCGCTTGCTCGATCGCGGTGATGCCGCAGTCCACGGTGATGATGAGCTGCGCCCCCTGGTCGCACAGTTGGCGGATGGCGTCGGCGTTCAGGCCGTATCCTTCGTCGATCCGGTGCGGGATGTAATACTCGACGGTCCCGCCGAGCAGGGTGATGGCGTGCCAGAGGATGCTGGTGGCGGTGATGCCATCGACGTCGTAGTCGCCGTAAATGTAGATCTTCTCGCGATCGCGAATGGCGCGGACGATGCGCTCGCTGGCCTTCCGGAGGTTGGCAATGGTGAAGGGCGGGTGGAGTTGCGCGAGGCTCGGTCGGAGGAAGGCGGCACAGTCCTCCGCCTCACTAACCCCGCGATTGAGCATCACTTGCGCGAGCAACGGCGACGTCTTAAGCCGGGACGCCAGCTCCTCGGCGGCCGGGTGAGGCTCGGCTATGTTCCAGTGCTTGGGGCGGTGCATCCGTGCTTTCTTAACCGGCCGACGGGAGATTGGAAAAACGTAGAATCGATTTTAGCCGCGGCTGGCGGTCTGCTCAACCACGGCTCCTGCCGGAACCGCCGCGATTTGGCGGAAGAAATTGGAGGCGAAACGCCACCATATCGCTGCTGAACCGATGGTCGGTTCTCGCGGCACTTCAAAGAACGGTTGACACCGCCCGCCCGGCGCGGCCTACTGGCATATATGATCCAACGCACTTTCGGCATCGTCAGGCTCTTTGCCGCCACGCTCCTCCTTCCGATGGCTGGCGGTTGCTTCCACGAAACGTGGACCTACCGCGCCGTCCCCAACATCAACGTGGCCCGCGCTCAAGCACTCGGCAGCCAGGGGCCGCTCATCCTCCTCTCGCTGGATGACCTGCCGCAGAACGCCGATCAGCCCAAACGCCGCAGCGGCGCGCAGATGATGGACTCGCTGACGGCGGATCAGATTGCGCACTTCGATTCGCGCATGCTCGAGCTGAACCGCGATGCCGCCGCCTCTTACCAGAACCTGAAGCAGGCGCGGAGCAAATTTGGCACAGATGATGCCAACCCGCAGGTGGCCAGTGCCAAGGCCGCGGCGGACAAGGCCAACAAGGCCGTCGAGGATTACGTGCGTGAATACCGCGCAGCTCACCGCGAGAAGGTGACCGGCCACGCCGTCGCCCCCAGCACCGCTTCACCCACCCGCGATCTGCAAGCGCCGCAAACCGTGCTGATGGGTAACGTCCAGCGCGATCTGGGGGAGCGCGGCTCAAGCATCAGCCGCACCTTCGTCCTCTTCATCGACGGCGAGCCCCGGCCCGGCAAATATTGGATGACGTCCGACAACACGGTGCTGATTACCTACAGCGCCTGGTCACCGCCGGCCCGCAGCCGCATTGGGCTTACCGGGTCGGTCGAGATCTTCAAGGTCGAGGGGAACAAAATTTATTCCCACGTCGCCCTGCATGAAACGATGGAAAGCGATTCGACCGAGTTCATCTCCCACTATTGGGATCCGGCCGCCTGGCAAACCCCTTGGGTCATGAACGGCAAGCACACGTTCATCATCACGTCAAAGGACGATCCCGCCTTCGACAAGGCCGCCGTTCACTGGGCCAAGGTTGACGAAGAGCGGACGGCGTCGAGCCGGGAATAGGTCGTCTCAGTCACCGCCTTTGCGCTCTTTTTGCCGTTCGCCAGTCTCATTCCCGTTCGTCTTTAGCTCCTGCTCCTTCACCTTCAGCTCGGCGCGGTCCACATTGATCACCACGCGCAGCTTCCCGTAGAGGCTCATGTACGCGTTAGCCAGATAGACCAGCGCGAAAAAACTGAGCACATACCCGCGCCAGCCGTCCATCAACAACCTGAAGTGCGTCATCCATAAAAACAGCACCGTCACGTAGTGGCTGAAGCAATACTCGCACGTGAAAAGATAGAAAAACTTGCGCTGCAGCAGTCGCCTGCATTCTTCACTGCGCCGTTTGCAGAACTCGCGCGGTTCGCGAAAGATATCCTCGCGCGTCACCGTCCAAGCCACGCACGACACGGGAATCGCCAGGACGAACAGCCAGAGCAGTTGAAGAAGCGGGTGTGAACTATTCGGGGGAGACATGTGAACCTGCTCCAAAACGCACGACGAGGGCGGTGTTCAACTACGGCGCGCCACTTTGCCCGGGGTGTGTTCATGCCGCCAAATTCGAGCGTCACACCCTTCCCCGGCGATGATAGCGATTACCATCCAATCCGCGATTCCATCTGATATACTGAGCCACCGATGACCCGCCTTGTTACGGCATTCACTCCGCCATTGTCGCAGCTCCCCCGCCTGGCGCCGGGAACGGCGGTGCGGAAGTTCACCATCGAAGAGTATCACAAGCTAATCGACCTGGGCTTTTTCGCCGCCAACGAGAAGTTCGAGCTGCTGGAAGGATGGATCGTCGCCAAGATGTCAAGGAATCCCCCGCACGATGTGGCGATCGACAAGTCCACGGACGCAATTCGCGATCGGCTGCCGAGGGAGTGGCGCGTGCGGGTGCAGTTGGCAGTGACGCTGGGCGACAGCGAGCCAGAGCCGGATTTGGCGATTGTGCGCAGCCCGGCCGAGCGGTATGTCGATCACCATCCGTACGCCGACGATATCGCCTTCGTCGTCGAATCCTCAGCCAGTTCCCTGGGGCTCGACCGCGCAGACAAGGGACGTGTCTACGCTGCCGCGGGCATCGCGGTCTACTGGATTCTGAACGTCGAGCAGAAGAAGGTTGAGGTGTACACGGACCCCACCCCCGTTGGCGACAGCGCGACCTACGCCAGCCTCGAAGTGTTCGATACCCGCGACGGTGTGCCCCTGATCATCGCCGGCCAGAAACTCGCCGACATTGCCGTCCGGGAGCTGTTCCCTTAGCCGTCCGTTCCGAAGCTCCCATATCCGATTTACAGATTAGACTGAATCGAGAACGTGGACAGCAGTTGTATCCAACGCGACATCGTCCTCACCACCCTCAACGCCAAGTACATCCACGCCTCGTTCGGCCTGCGCTACCTAATGGCCAACCTCGGCCCCCTGGCCTCGCGCTGCGCGATGCTGGAGTTCGACGTCAATCAGCGCATCACCGACGTCCTTGAATCCATCCTTCAGCACAGCCCTAAGATCGTGGGCATCGGCATCTATATCTGGAACGCCACCCAATCCCTTCAGCTTGTTGCCGACCTCAAACGCCTTCGGCCGGAGGTTATCATCGTCGTCGGCGGCCCGGAGATCAGCCACGAGACGGATCAACAGGAGGTTTGCCGTCTCGCTGACTACGTCGTCACCGGGGAGGCGGATTTGGCGTTCGCCGGGCTGTGTGGCCAATTACTAGAGGGCCCTGGGCCGATGACAAAAGTCATCGCGGCGGAGTTGCCGGAGTTTGAGCACCGCGCGGCGAAGGCCACGCGCCCCCTCGCCCTAACCGTCTTCCCCGGAGTACCGGGGGCGAGGGAAGCAGAGGTCGCTCTTCCTTATCACCTGTACTCCGACGCCGACATTGCTCACCGCGTCATCTACGTCGAAGCATCGCGGGGTTGCCCGTTCAAATGCGAATTCTGCCTCTCTTCGCTCGACGTCCCGGTGCGAAACGTCCCCATCGATGCATTCCTCTGCTCGATGCAATCGCTCCTCAACCGCGGCGTCCGCCAGTTCAAGTTTGTCGACCGCACGTTCAACCTGAACCTCAACATCAGCCGCGCCATCCTCGACTTCTTCTACGAACGTTACGCGCCGGGCCTCTTCCTCCATTTCGAGATGATCCCCGATCGGCTTCCAGAAGCGCTTCGCCAATCCATCGCCCGGTTCCCGGCGGGCGCGCTCCAGTTTGAAGTGGGCATTCAGACCTTCAACGACGACGTTGCCGCGCTGATTAGCCGCCGTCAGGACGTTGCCAGGCTGGAAGACAACCTGCGCTGGCTGCGCGAACAGACCGGCGTCCACGTCCACACCGACCTGATCGTGGGCCTACCCGGTGAAGACATCGCCAGCTTCGGACGGGGCTTCGATCGTCTGGTTGCGTTGCGGCCCCAGGAAATCCAGGTGGGCATTCTTAAGCGCCTGCGGGGCACGCCGATCGTGCGCCACGACCAGGCTTGGGGCATGATCTATAGCCCTCATGCGCCGTACGAGGTGTTGCAAACGAAATTGATCGACTTCCGCACGATGCAGCGGCTTCGCCGCTTCAGCCGTTACTGGGACCTGTACGCCAACAGCGGCAACTTCGTCGAGAGCATCGCACTGCTCTGGGCCGATCGGTCCGCCTTCGACACCCTTATGCGCTTGAGCGATTGGCTCTATGCCCGCCTGGGCCGCAATCATGGGATCGCGCTTCAAAACCTGTGCGAGCATCTGTTTAGGTTCCTCACGGCGGAACTTCAGCTCCCCGCACATCTCGCCGCCCGCGCCATCTGGCACGACTACCAGCGATGCGGCCGCAGCGACCGCCCGGCATTTCTGGTGGGCGTGATCGACCTGCCGATCGACAATCGGCGCGCTCATAAGCACATGCCGTCCCGGCAAGCGCGACATTTAATCTGATCGATCCGATGTCAACGTTGCCTATCAACGCACACGGGGCCGGCGATCTTTCGACCGCCGGCCCCGTGCTGCAAATACCTGACTGGGAGGCGCTGATTTACTTCAGGATCACGCCTAGGCCGATGCCGTACACGAACGAGCCCTTGTTGAAGGCCGCGCCGTTGCCCTGGCTGAAGAAGATCTGGTATTCAGCCATGCCGTACACGAACGTCGTCGTGTTCAGGAAGTACTTCACGCCCACCTCGGGCGCGACTTCCCACGAGTCGTTGCCGCCGCCATAGGCGTAGCCGATGTTGCCGCCGACGAATGGCTTCCACTTGCCCATATCGAAGTGGTAGTCTGCCGCAACCCGGGTCACACCCGTCCAAGACGTGCCGTGGTTGAAGTCGGCGTAGCCAAGCGCCTGCCGGAGAGACACCTCCAAGTCCTTGGTCACGAAATAACCAAGGCTGCCGTTGGCGGCAAAGCTGCCTTGAGACAGCCCCTTGTTGCTGGCGCCGGAGCCACCGAGCGTGAGTTCCCAATTCCCCTGTTGGAAATCAGCCTTGGCGATCGAGGGGATCATCGCCAGAGCCATAACGAACGAACCGAACAACGCTTTCCGCAACATGGTACCTCCTTCATGTGTACAGTAAGGCTTCCGCCGTGGCCGATGACGTGGCCGCGCCGGGTTCGGGCAAGAAGGCCTGAAGCCCACCTGCCCCGGGCCGTTGCGGTGGCCCGTGCGACGGGGATGTGGAGATGAAGGAACTTCAGAGGCAACCGGTGGAAGCGCCTCGTCCTTAACGAGCGCTTAATACTACCGCCGGCACGCGGATGGTTCCTACGTTCTCCGTCCATCGCATCGCGCGCCCGGAACGACCGGGTCGTGCGTCCGACCAAAACGTCGCTAAGTCTCGCCATCTCCGGCGGTACTTAACCAGTTTCGGTCGCCGGTAACTATCGGCAGGCATCCGGGCGCGTCAATAGGCAATCTGGGGAACGTTTATCGGTTGAGAGGGCGTGGCCAACAGCGTTCTTAAGACTATTGTTAACAGTATCTTAGCGAAGGCTATTTTGCACATTGACCGCTGCGGTCAAACCGATAGGGGTGGTCACGATCGCATTGCATGTGCAACCGCATTGCGAAAGATAGGCAGCCCCTGACCCTCTTTCGGCAATTTCCTGAAACGCGTCCAGGCCGGGTGTTGAGTGGCATCAACATGTCTCTCCGGGTGCGGCATCAGACCGAAAATCAGCCCACTCGCATCACACACGCCTGCAATGTCGTCGGTGCTGCCATTGGGATTCTCCGGCTCTAAGCCGCCAGCCGACTGGCCATCTGACCTGGTGTAGACCAGAGCAACCTGCCCATTTTCCCATAGCGCCGCGCGCACTGCTTCGTCAGCGGGCACAAACTTCCCTTCGCCGTGCGCGATCGGTAGCTCGATCGCCGACAACCCCGCTGTCCAAATGCACCGGCTGTTCCGCGCCGCCGGCGGTGCCACGCTTACCCACCGGTCGATGAACCGACCGCTGTCGTTGTGGGCCAGGGTACACGTCTGCCCCGCCCGCCCGGCAATCGGCCCCGGTAGCAGCTCGGTCTTGGCCAACACCTGAAACCCGTTGCAGATTCCGATGATCGGCTTGCCCGCCGCGACGAAGGCCCGCATCTCGTCCACCAAGTGGTGGCGAATCTGGTTGGCAAAGATCCGGCCCGCGGCAATGTCGTCGCCGTAGCTGAAACCTCCGGGAATCGCCAGGATCTGATAGCGCCCCAGCAACCCCCGGTCTTCGAGCAGCCGGTTGACGTGGACCTTCTCGCAGGTGGCGCCGGCGCGCTCGAAGGCATAGCCGGTCTCGCCGTCGCAGTTTGTCCCGGCGGTGCGCAGGATTAACGTCTTGGGCTTCATCCTCACAGTCTAAAGAATGAGTCGAGCCTCACAAGGGACGCGCGGTCCGAGGCTCCCCTTGTCCACTCCTGCCGTTCTGCTAACCTCCGGGCCATGCGCTGGCTAGCCGCTGTCATCACCTTGGTCCTGCTCACCGGCTGCGCCTCGAAACCCATCGAGCGAGACAATGCGGAGATCGTCATGTTTGGGCCGGCGCGTATGCGCATCCATCCGGTCTTCACGCAGGTGAAGGACTGGAACGGCGACGGAAAGCCCGACGGCATCCAGGCGGAACTGGAATTTGAGGACCAGTTTAGCGATCCCACCAAGGCTGCCGGGAAGGTCATGTTCGAGCTGTACGCTTACCGGCGCGGCTACCCCGACCCGCGCGGTGACCGGCTGGTCAATCCCTGGGTCGGCTCGCTCCTGTCGCTTCAAGAGCAGTACGAGCACTGGAACCGTACCGGCCGTACCTACAGCTTCGATCTGGCCGCACCCCAGGACGTGGTTACCCTGCGCCGTAGTTACGTGCTCACGGCGATGTTCGAGCACAGCGACGGACGCCGGTTTTTCAGTCAGACGATTCTCACCGGCACCGACGATCTGGGGATCAATACAAATAACGTGCTGACGCCGCCGCCACCCGCGCCGACGACCCATCCTTGTATCCCCGACCCCACTGCGCCCACTGCCCCCCCGGGACCGCTCCAACCGTAGTGTCCCGCTTCAGTCCATGTTCCCTCACTCGCCGGTCTCATGAGCGAGCACACCCTGCTGAACCTCGCGCCCGTGCCGGAGTTGCTCCATCGCCTTCGCGGTGAGCTTACCGACGCTTTCCTGCCCGGCCTACCGATTCGCGTCAGCCGCGCGCCCGGGCGGCTCGATGTGATGGGCGGCATCGCCGACTACACCGGATCGGTTGTGCTGGAGATGCCCCTTGATCGCGCCGCCGCCGTTGCCCTTCAACCGAGGACGGACCGTAACGTCCAGGTCTTTTCCTTCAATCTGCTCGACGAGCACTTGCCGTTTACGCTGTCGGTCCCGTTGGAATCCCTGGCGCGCCATAGCGCCGACGAGCTGCGCATTGAGTTCAATCAGCCAGGCCGACGTTGGGCGGCGTACATGGTCGGCTGCCTCTTCGTGCTCCACGAGCGGCGCTACATCGACCTGAACGATCCGAACCACCGTGGTCTGAACATCGCGCTGCTGAGCACCGTCCCTCAAGGCGCCGGCGTCAGCTCTTCGGCCGCCGTGGAGGTCGCGACGATGATGAATCTCGCGGACCACTTCGCGGTGCGCGAACAGCTCAATCCGATGACGCTCGCCGTCCTCTGCCAGGAAGTGGAAAATCGAATTGTCGGCGCCCCCGGCGGCATCGTGGACCAGATTACGAGTTGCGCCGGCACCGAAGGCAAACTTTTTCGCTTGCTCTGCCAACCGCACGAGTTGCTAGCCGATCTTGCCTTGCCGGAGGACATTCGCGTCCTCGGCATCGACAGCGGCGTGAGGCACAGCGACGGCGGTCAATACGGCAACGTTCGCACGGCGGCGTTCATGGGCCATCGGATCATTCTCGATCGCATGCGCGAGTTCGGACGCCGCGCCAACCGCACGCTGGAGGGCGATCCGATGAACGGCTACCTGGCCAACCTGAACCCGGAGGACTACAAGAAATATTTCCGCCCCGCGCTTCCTGATGCGCTCACGGGCGCCGATTTTCTCGAGCGATACGGGGAAACGGTGAATCCCGTTTCCATCGTCAATCCCGATGAAACGTATACCATCCGCTCCGCCACCGATCATCATGTGCTGGAGGCGATGCGCGTGCGCCATTTTGTCGAGTTCGCCGAGCAAGTCGCCGCGATGTCCCCCGATGACCCTGCCCGCCGCGGCGTTTTGGATAAAGCCGGCCACCTGATGTATGCCTCCGACTTCGCCTATCACCACGATGCCGGGCTAGGCGCGCCGGAGTGCGCGCTCCTCGTGGATGCCGTGCGCCGGCGCGAGCACCTGGGGCTGTACGGCGCGCGCATTACCGGCGGCGGCTTAGGCGGCACGGTGGCGATCCTCGCGGATATTTCAGATTCCAGCGACCGCGCGATTGCGGCTATTGTCGATGAATACCGTCTGCAAACGGGCCGCCATGGCCAGTCGTTTAGTGCGTCGAGCCCGGGAGCGTGGACGACGGGTTCGGCAACGATCGGGTAACGAGCATGCACGCTGATCCGGAATCCATCGTCGCCCGCCTTAAAGGATTTCAATGCACCGTGCGGGATCAACTGATCCGCACCCGCCACCAGAAGGACCTCCACGCGATTGACCGCTCCTCTGCCGCCGACACGATTTATGTCATCGATGCCGTCGTCGATCCGCTTCTGGACGCGTTCTGTGAGGAATGGTCGAGAGAAACGCCGCTCGTTCTGATCGCCGAGGGCCTTGAATCCGCTGATGGGACGGGCGCGGAAGGGCCGCGCATCTATCCCCATGGCACCCGCGAGCAGGATGCCCTGATCCGGCTCATTGTTGACCCAATCGACGGCACGCGCGGTCTGATGTACGACAAGCGCTCGGCATGGTGCCTCGCCGGCGTCGCGCCCAATCGCGGCGACGCCACCCGATTGCGCGATATTGAGGTCGCGGTCATGACCGAACTGCCGACCAGCAAGCTCGGGTACGCCGACACGCTCTGGGCGATAAAGGGGCGCGGTGCGCGAGCGGAGCGCACCGAGCTGCGAACCGGTGCTTCGGAGCCGCTCGCGTTGCAGCCGTCGACTGCCGACTCGATCAACCACGGTTTTGCGATGATCTCGAACTTTTTCCCCGGCACTAAAGTGCTCGCGTCGGAGCTGATGGAGCAGCTTGTGCAGGAGCTCGTCGGTCCTCTCGATGTCTCGCGGGCCACGGTTTTTGACGATCAGTACATTTCCACCGGCGGGCAGTTTT